>JAZRXB010000126.1:0-37174 GCA_045600005.1 Eubacteriales bacterium
GCGGACGGCTGAACGACGAGCGGTATGACCTACTGAGTCAGAGCTATGAAGCCGAGCAGCGGCAGGTGGAATCGGAATCCGTCACGCTTCTCCGAGAGATTGAAGTACAGGAACAAAAGACAGAAAGCATTGACAAGTTCATTCAGAAAGCTAAGGCACACGTCGGGATCGAGGAACTGGACGCCTACACGCTGCACGAGCTGATTCATGGCATTTATGTGGATGCCCCGGACAAATCCAGTGGCAAGCGTCAGCAGCACATCCACATCAAGTACGACGGTTTGGGCTTTATCCCGCTCGATGAGCTTATGAAAGAGGAAACGGCGTGACCAAAGTCACGCCGCCATTCCCCGAAAGTGCTGAATTACCAGCATTTTCAGCCATTTTTGATTTTTACTGTTTTACGAGCACCGCGCTTTGGGCAGATGCTTCTTTTTATTCAATGATTGACTGTCCTTCAGAACACGCGCCGTCCCCGCTTTTCTTTATTGAAACCCGGTCTGCGAAACGCCGGATCTCAGTTTTTCTCCTCTTTCTGCTCTGCGAGCCAGACCTCTAAAATCGACGCGGCGCGTGCGCAGACCATCGGACACGGACGGCTCAGATAGTACTCCAGCGTCCGGGCGGACGGACTTGACGGGTTGGTGTCGGCGAATTCGGGACCGAGAATATCCCGGCAGAGGAATGCGCCGTTCGCCGCACGGAACCGCGCGGAAAGCTCCTGTACCCTGCCGTAGATCTTCGCCTTGTTCTCACTGTTCGGCAGAGCGTCGCCGTAAAGCTCGCCCACAACGAACATCATGCCGGAAAACGTGCCGCAGACCTCACGAAGCCGTCCGAATCCCGCGCCGAACGGCTGAGAAAGCCGCAGCACCCGTTCGAGCGGCAGACCGATCTCGTCCGCAAACGCGCCTGCGACCGACTGCGCGCAGTTGTACCCCGAAAGGAAAAGCTCCTTCGCCCGTTCTCCCTTCGGTGTGATGACCATTTCAGGTTCCATACAAATCGTCCTTTATTTTCCGCCGGGCGGGTTGCGTTTCCGGATCCCGCGCACGTCGCGCAGCATCTTCACGCTGTCCCGCAGTACGCGGACCTTGCTCTGCCGGTGGTTGATGACCTTCACCGGCATTTCCGTGATTTTGTAACCGAGATTGTTCGCCTTGATGAGCGCCTCGAAATCAAACGCAAAGCCGTCGACCTCGCAGGCGCTGAAAATCGTCCGCGCCGCATCGCGCCGGAAGCCCTTGAACCCGCACTGGGAATCGGAGAGCCGGAATCCGGCGGCAATGGCCAGACAGCGGATGTAGATCTTCGACGCCGCCTTTCGCCAGAGCGTGTAGCCCTCGTAGCCGTCGCCCGTCAGATTGCGCGAACCGATGACGAGCTGTGTGTCCGGCTCGCGGTCAAACACGGCGAGCGCTTCCTTCACCACGTCCAACCCGTAGGCAAGGTCGCAGTCGGTGAACAGGATCACATCTCCCGCCGCGTTCAGAATGCCGTTTCGGACGGCGCTGCCCTTGCCGCAGTTCTTTTCGTAACCGACGGCGCGGATCTTCGGATGACCGAACGCTTCGACCTTTTGGCGGCTGCCGTCCGTGCTGCCGTCGTCCGAAAAGACGACCTCGCAGTCGTCGTCCGGAAACGCCGCGTCCAGAAAAGCGGCGATCGAACGAAGCGTCGCGTCGAGAATGCCGCTTTCGTTGTACATGGGAATGACAAGAGAAAACTTCATGAAAAGCGCCGCCTTCCTGTATTTCTTACGCTTTTTTCCGATAGATCAGCAGATCGAGATCCGCCGTGATGACAAGATGAGAGAGCGAGTCGAGCTTCGCCGCGTCCGATACGGAGGTCTTGAAGGCATACGGCGTCATCGAAAAGAGATTTCTCAGGTCGCCGCCTGCGCAGTCGAAACGGTATGTCACCTGTTTCGTTTCGATCTGCTCGAAGCCTTCCGGCAGATCGCGTCTGCCCTCGTTCTCGTAAACGTTCTCGTAGATCGCCTGTTTTAACTCAAAAAGATGCTTTTTTCCCGCCGCGCCGACGATCAGCATGCCGCCCGGCTTTAAGACGCGGGAAAACTCCTTTTCGGCGACCGGCGCGAACAGACTGACCACCGCGTCGACCGATCCGTCCGCGACGGGAAGCTCGAATAAGCTCGCCGCGCCGAAGAAAGCGTCGTTCCCGGCGGCTTTCGCCGTCTTCGCGGCGTGATCGCACGCCGATTTCGACAGATCGAAGCCGAGGACCGCGAAGCCTTCCCGCGCGATGCGGTTGGAATAGTATCCTTCCCCGCAGCCCGCGTCCAGCACCGTGCCGCGCCCGGCAGACGGCGAAAGACCCTCCGCAGTCTCAGGCGAGCCGCACAGCGCTTCGACCACCGCGTCGGCGAAGGGCGCGTAATACCCTTTTTCCAGAAACGCGGTGCGGGCGCGGACCATGCCGCGGTCGTCGCCGGCTTTTCCGGCGGCGCGGGTCAGCGTCGCGTACCCGCTTTTCGCAATGTCGAAGCAGTGCGGACGCTCCCTCTGGCACAGAAAACTGTTCCCCTCCCGCCGCAGTGCCGTGCCGCAGAAGGGGCAGATCAGAAGATGCTCCGTCATGGTCAGCGCTCCACGCTGATCAGCCTTGCCTGAAGCGCGTAGCGTCCGTTGTAGGACACGTTCGTACAGGTGGAAAGCGTGATCACGCGGTCGTCCTCCGTAAATTCATAGCCCCGGTTGTACACCGATTTCTTCTGATATTTCTCGCAGAACGCGACAAAATCGTCTCCGGTCTCGAAATACATCTGGAAATACTGCTCGGTGTCGATCGTTTCAAAGATCGCGTAGGGCTTATAGGTATAGATGCCGTCGAAGGTGTAGATCTCGATCAGCTTCGTGTCGAAGACTTCCTCGTCGAAGAAATTCATGACGTTGTTGAACATATTGCCGTCCTTCATGTTGTGACCGTAAAAGACGGTGTTCTCGTTGTAGTCCATGTTCGAGTACGCCCGGAAATCCGCGAAGATCGAACCGACGACCATATACTCGCCCGTGTAGGCATGGTCAAGATAGTAGTCGTTGTCGGTGTACTGCACGATCGGGAAGCTGATGTTCGTCCCCTCGATGTGGATGTAGCCGTAAATGTCGGGGTTCAGGGTGCGCAGATAGGTGAGGTTCGCCTTCATCTGCTCAAATTTCAGGTTGTAGGAGGTCTCGCCGTAGTCGTCGATCTCCGCCGCGTCCTCGGTCAGGCTGGTGTAGTAATCGGACAGCGGCTGGCTGGCGCGGGATTTCGGCGACAGCGCGACCGCGTGGGCGGCTCCGCTGAGATCGGTATTGAAAATATTATCGGCGATGCTTCCGTACAGATCGTCGCCGCGCTTGTAGTCCACCAGACTGCGGGTCAGCGTCACGGCGCTTCCGAGGAAGACGCAGACGCAGACGGTCATGATGACGCCTCGGATGACCGACGAAACGATATCGGCCAGCTCGCGCTTTTTCTTCGGCGGGACCGGCGCGAGATCATCCTGTGTCAGATTGTCAAGAGAATACCGGAACGGGCTGAACTTTGAACGGTACGTGCCGCCGCGCAGTTCAAAGCTGTCCGGTCCGCGCTCGTGAGCGCCGCCGCGTTCGGACGGCTGTTCTTCCTCCGAGCCGGTAAAAATTTTTCTGAAATCCAAAATGAGTCCTCCGGATTTCCGTTAAATCGGGATTCGCATCACGGCGCGCATTGTATCAATGCGCGCCGTATCTCTATCAATATTATACGCGAATCATGCGCGTCTGACAAGCACCCGGCGCAATATTTTCGACTTTTGTTACAATTCCCTCACAAAATCCCCCGAAAAAGGCGCTTTCTTCCGTTTCACGGAGAACCGTTAGCCGATTGTTTAATGCTTAGAGATGACAAACGTTATAATAAAATCCGTTTTTATGTCGGCTTTGCCGACATAAAAACACCTTTAAGGCGAGCCCTCGCGCCGAGGAAGCCGACAAAACTTTGTTTTGTCGGCGGCGATAAGCGTGAGTACCGATCGTAAAACGAAGTTTTACGATCGACTAGGAGAACCGTCCGAAGGAGAAAATCACTCAGTCGACCTTCGCGAGGTACGCCTTCTGCTCGTCGCTCAGCTTATCGACCGCCGCGCCGAGAGAGGTCAGCTTGAGCGCCGCGACCTGCTCGTCGATCTCACGCGGGACCTGATAGACCTTCTTTTCGAGCTGCCCCTCGTGCTTGACGAGATATTCAAGGCACTTTGCCTGGATCGAGAAGCTCATGTCCATGATCTCCGCCGGATGACCGTTGCCCGCCGCGAGATTGACGAGCCGTCCCTCTGCCATCAGGTTGAGGATGCGTCCGTCGGGCATACGGCAGCCCATGATGTTCGGCTTCCTCTGCCAGACCTCGACCGCCTTCGCCGCGAGCGCCTTCTTGTCGATCTCCACGTCGAAATGTCCGCTGTTGGCGAGCAGAACGCCGTCCTTCATCCTGTCGAAATGCTCGGCGCGGATGACGTCCTTGCAGCCCGTCACCGTGATGAACAGGTCGCCGTACCGGCACGCCTCGTCCATCGGCATGACGCGGAAGCCGTCCATGACCGCTTCGATGCCGCGGACAGGGTCGATCTCGGTGACGATGACGTTCGCGCCCATGCCCTTCGCGCGCATGGAAACGCCCTTGCCGCACCAGCCGTAGCCCGACACGACGACGGTCTTGCCGGCGATGATGAGGTTCGTGCTGTTCATGATGCCGTCGAGCGTGGACTGACCGGTTCCGTAGCGGTTGTCGAACAGGTGCTTGCAGTCGGCGTCGTTGACGTCGATCATCGTGTAGTCGAGCTGACCCGCCGCCTGACGCGCGAACAGGCGGTGGATGCCCGTCGTCGTCTCCTCACAGCCGCCGATCAGATTCTTTCCGTATTCACGGCACTCGCCGTGGAGCAGATGGGTGAGGTCGCCGCCGTCGTCGATCATGACGTCCGGGCAGAGCGACAGCGTTTTCTTCAGATGCTCCTCATACTCCGCGTCGGTGACGCCGCGCCATGCGTTGACCTCGAAGCCGAGATCGACGAGCGCCGCCGCCACGTCGTCCTGCGTGGACAGCGGGTTGCAGCCGGTCACATAGACCTCGGCGCCGCCTGCCGCCAGCGTGACGGCGAGATACGCCGTCTTCGCTTCGAGATGGATCGACATGGAAATCTTCTTTCCGGCGAAGGGCTTCGTGCGGGTGAATTCCTCGTTGATGAGGTTCAGGACCGGCATATAGCTCCTGACCCAGTTGATTTTATCGTGACCGCTCTTTGCGAGCGAAAGATCCTTAATGCTGCTCATGCTGCAAAACCTTCTTTGATCAATCTTATTTTCTGTTCCTGACCGCTTCATAAACCTCGGGCGGAATGTCCGGATTGCCCTTTGAATAGCTCGGAATGAGCTGATCGCCCGCCGTCTTCGGGTCGGTGCAGGCGGTATCGTTCCTCCACTTTTCGCGCTCGGCAGGGCCGCGCAGATCCGGGATCGCCATCGGGACTCCGCCGTTCAGAACGGAGCGGTAAGCGAACAGTCCCGGCAAGAACATATCCATCGCCTCGTACACGTCGATGATCTGCGCGTCTTCGCTGCCGCGCAGCTTTTCGACGAAGTTGTACATCGTGTAGAAGTCCGAGCCGCCGTGACCGTAGCCCTTCGCCTTTTCGGCAAGCTCGTCGCGGATGGGAGCGTCTGCCGCGCGTCCGGTATTGTCGCCGTCCGTCTCGTCGAGATTTGCGTAAAGCGTGCCGACGCCGCCTGCGCGCGCGTCCTCGCGTGCGCTTTCCAGACGTCCCTTCGAGCCGTAGATCGTATACCAGATCGAATTCTTCGAGCAGCCCACGCCGTGAACGCTCTTTAAGACCGCACCGTTTTCGAGCGTGACGATCTCAAGCCCGGTATGACCCGCCTTTGCGCCGCAGCGCGCCATGCGGTCGTTGAACGGCATTTCAAAGCCGGTCACGCTGACCGGACGAAGCCCGGTGATGTGGATCAGCGGACCGATGGAATGGGTGCAGTAGAAGTTCGCGTACATATTGTTGCGCCAGTGCGTCGGGTCGCCGCCCGTGATGCCGTTCCAGATCGGCTCGCAGTTGTGCATATATTCGCCCTCGCCGTACTCGAACGCGCCGAGCTTTCCCTCGCGGTACAGCTTCCGCATTTCGCGTGGCGCGGGCATGAAGCAGTAGTTCTCCGCGTAGGCGTAGGTCATGCCGGTGCGCTCGACCGCTTCGATCAGCCGGACCGCCTCGTTCATGTTCTGGATCGGCAGCACCTCGCTGAGGACGTGCTTCCCGGCTTCCATGCAGCGGATGGCGAACGGCGCGTGTTCGTTGGCGTAATTCGCCAGCACCACCGCGTCCATATCGTATTTGATAAACTCGTCGAAGGACGTGAAACAGGCGATGGAGGGATCGTTCAGTTCCTTCCTCTTCGCGTTCAGTCCTTCCTCCCACTTGTCGCAGATGGCGACGACCTCAGCGTTCTCCGCCGCGCGGCAGTAGCCGATCATCGTGGAGCCGCGTCCGACGCCAAGCACGCCGATTCTGATTTTTTTCATGAAAAATCATCTCCCAACTCATATATAGGATCAGCTGATAACGAAAATAACGGAAAGCCTTATTCCTTCGGCGTTCCTCTTTTTCGGATCACGTGCGCGGGATTGCCGACCGCTACGCTGTACGGCGGGATGGGCTTGACGACGACCGCGCCCGAACCGACGACCGAACCGTCTCCGATGTTCGCGCTGTACAGAACGGTGACACACATCCCGAGATAACAGTCCCGTCCGATGACCACCCGGTCGGTATGTCCGCCCTGACGGATGATGTAATCGTCGGGATTTTCAAAAATATGCGAATAGGGCGTGATCGTGATGTTCTGCGCCAGCAGCGAATGCTCGCCGATCTCCAGACCGACGTGACCGAACAGCGTCGTGCCGGTCCCGATGTAAACCGAATCGCCGACCGTGATGTATCCCTTGTCCGCCCGTTCGGTATCGAGATAGACCCGTTCTTCAAGCCGCACGCCGTTTCCGAGTGTGATGCCGCCCTCGCCGCGCGCGATGAGCGTCACGCCGCTTGAAATGCGCACGTTGTCGCCGAGCGAAATAAACTGCGGATTGACGATCCGCACGTTCGTGCCGATCGAAACATTCTCGCCCATATGCCGCATCAGACCGCGGTAATAGTCGACTCTGACCTTCGCCGCGTACTCGGATTCGTCCTGCATGAACGCCGCGCGGTAAAAGCTCTCCTTGTCGGGATGATTTTCAAAGGCTTCGCAGAAAGAAAACGCCATCCGATCTCACTCCTTTTCCGACCCGGCGCGTTTACAGGATCCCCAGCTCGCGCGCCGCGCTTTCCCAGTATTTTTCAGGCAGCATGGAACTGCCCGTATAGCCGTCCTGCCCGGCGATGCGCCATGCCAGCGCCACGCAGCGCGCCGCGCAGTCGCGTTCCTCCATCATGGATTTGATGATGCAGCGCGACCAGATGCCCGCCTTGTCCGCCAGTCCGCTGTTTTTGAATTCGGCTATCATGGCGTTCTTTGAATAATCCACGCAGAACGTGCGGTAGCGCCAGATGCCGCGTCCCGGCTCGATGACGAGGAACTTGGAACCGGGTCTGCGGTCCTGCGGCAGTCCGAGACTGGGGCAGAAGATCACACGCTTGTCCCCGATCTCAACGACGCCCTGCCGGTGCGTATGTCCGCAGAGCAGCACGCCGCCCTTCATTTCCGCCGTGTACCGCTCGATCAGCGCGGGACGGTTCATGATCCATTCCTTCGTCCCGTGCGGCGAGCCGTGGCAGGCGATGATCTCCGGCAGTCCGTCGAATCTGATCTTCCGGCTGATCGGGATATCCGCCAGCTTGTCAATGTCGCGCGGGGTCAGATTTTCGTAGGTGTAAAGAAGCGAACCGCTGCTGGACGAATACTTCCAGCCGTCGGTCGTATTGCCCCGGTGACTGATCAGATAATCCTCGCGGTTGCCCCGGACGAACCAGCACGGGAAATGCGCGGCGCACTCGTCGAGCAGGCGCAGCGTGCGCTGAGGATACGGAAAGTCGGTCAGATAGTCGCCGAGAAAGATCATGCCGTCCGGTTTAATGGAATCGATCATGCAAAGCGCGTTTTCCAGCGCCATAAAATTAGAATGGATGTCGGCGATCACCGCAAGCTTCATATCCTCACCTCTCTTCACCGTGTCAGTCAGACGATTTTACGGCGGATTATATACTTCCATACCATATATTATAGATTTTTCTGCGCACGCTGTCAAGAACCTTTTTCATATTGGGAAAATCTTCTGCGAATTTGTTCAATTCTCTTGACAATCCGGGATATTCATGGTAGAATATGCACGAAGCGAAGCCGCCGTCCCACGACGGAAAAACGACTCGCCGCGCGTCTCTCCCCGGCACACCGCCGGACGGCGCGCCAAATAAAATTGCTTTTCGGAACAGGAAAGCGCGGAGGTATTATCATGGAGAAATTAAGAGTAGCGCAGATCGGCTGCGGCGGACGCAACGGCGTTCATTTCCAGAAGCTCACCACGTTTGAGGACGTCGAGCTGGTCGGCTTTGCCGATATCATTCTCGAACGCGCAGAAGCCCGCCAGAAGGCCTGCGGGACCGGCAAGGCTTTCGCGGATTATAAGGAAATGCTCGACGAAACGAAGCCTCAGGTCGTTTTCGTCGCCGTTCCCCCGCACGTTCACGGCGAGATCGAGCCGGAGCTCATCCGCCGCGGCATCCACTTCCTCATCGAAAAACCGATGGCGCTCCAGTATGAAGTCGCCGAAAAGATCTGCGACGACGCGGACGCAAAGGGTCTGATCACCGCAGTCGGTTTCCAGGACAGATATCAGAACCTCACCGAGATCATGAAGGACTACTTAAAGGGCAAGGAAGTCGGTCTGGTCACCGGTTCGTGGATCGGCGGCATCCCCGGAGTGCCGTGGTGGAGAACCTTCGCTACCTCCGGCGGACAGGTCGTTGAGCAGAACATCCATCTGTTCGACCAGCTCCGTTTCCTGTTCGGCGAGCCTGCGAGCGTCTACTGCGCATCCGGCAAGGGCATCGTCGATCCCGAAGCCTACGGCGTTCCGGGCTATGACGTGGACGACTATTCCTCCGCTGTCATGAAGTTCAAGTGCGGCGTCGTCGCTCACCTCTTCACCGGCTGCTATGTCAGACCCGGCTCGAAGGTCGTCAACGGTCTGACCGTTTACGGCAAGGACTTCACGCTCGAATACGCGCTGCGCAATAAGCTGACCATCACCGACAAGAACGGCGTTCAGGAATTTGTCCGCGGCGAAGAACAGACCGGTCTCCAGGACAGAGCCTTCATCAACGCGATCAAGTCGGGCGATACCTCCGGTATCCGCGCTACCTACCGCGACGCGCTCAAGTCCCTGAAGCTCACCCTCGCCTGCAACGAATCCGCCAAGACCGGCAAGGTCATCGAGCTGTAAGCCGGTCCGATCCTGACGCTTTGCCGGTTTCCGTCTCTGTGCCGGCACGGCGTCACCCGGCGTATCGGCTTTGCCGATACGCCGGGATTTTCATATGAGGAGATCATACGATGAATACTGTTGATTTTTTCGGTCATCAGGTCTCTAAGCTCATCTTAGGCGACAACCCGTTCAACGGTCACTCCTATATCACCGACGCGGTGACGGGCGCGGATATGATCGCCTACTATACCGCCGATAAGATCCTCGAAACGCTCTTTGAAGCCGAAGCGTGCGGCTTCAACACCATGCTTCCGCTGGCGGACCCGTACATCATCCGTCTGCTCGGCGAATATAAGCGTGCGGGCGGAAAAATGAACTTCATCTTCCAGCCCTATGTCGCCATGCGGCAGGACGTGAGTATGCGTCAGATGGCGGCGCTCGAACCGATCGGCATCTATCATCAGGGCACGACCACCGATTTCCTGTTTGAATCGGGACGCTCGGACGAAATCCTCGCGCAGGTGAAGCAGTACCGTCAGATGGGCATTCCCGTCGGACTCGGTACGCACCGCCCGGACGTGATCGAAACCAGCGAGCGCGAGGGCTGGGAAGTCGATTTTTATCTTGCGTGTATGTACAACGCCCGCCGGAACCGCGAGGGCGTGGAAAGCGGCTTCCTGACCGGTCAGAGCAAGGCGGGACTCCAGTTCCGCGTCGGCGACCGGGAGATCATGCTGAACACGCTGAAAAAGGTCGAAAAACCGGTCATCGCCTATAAGATCTTCGCGGGCGGACAGATGCTCGTCGGACGGAGCGGCGCCGAGCGGAAAGCCGCGATCCTGGACGCTTACGACACGATCTTCACCTCCTTAAAGCCCAACGATCTCGCCGCCGTCGGCGCGTTCCAGCGCGACCGGAACGTGCTGCGCGAGGACGCGGCGCTTTACGACGAATGGTACGCCTCCCGTCAGGCGAACTGAAAGAAAGGAACTGTCATGATAAAATTATCCGCCTGCATTGATATGCTGTTTAACGACCGCGACTTCTACGCCCGCTTTGCGGCGGCAAAGGAAGCGGGACTCGACGCCGTGGAATTCTGGGGCTACACGAACCGTGACCTCGGACGTGTCCGCGAGGAATGCGACAAAAACGGTCTGACCCTCTCCGCCTGCTGCGTCGGCGGGACCGGCGAAGTCGGCGACCGCTTCGGTCAGAGAAGACTGGTCTTCCGCGACGGCGCGGCTGACTTCATCGAGGTCTCGAAGCAGTCGGTCGAAGCCGCGAAGAAGCTCAACTGCAAAACGCTGATCGTCACCGTCGGTCAGGAGAGGAACGACGCGACCCGCTTCGAGCAGCACACGAACATCGTGCTGAACCTGAAAGCCGCCGCTCCGATCTATGAGGACGCGGGAGTCACGCTCGTCGTCGAGCCGCTGAACACGCTGTGCAACCATCGCGGCTATTTCCTGCCGTCGTCCTACGAGGCGTTCGGCATCCTCGAAGAGGTCGGCTCGCCGAACGTGAAGCTGCTCTACGATATCTATCATCAGCAGATCTCCGAGGGCAATCTGATCCCGACGATCACGAAGAACATCGCGCTCATCGGTCATTTCCATGTTGCCGACAATCCCGGACGCCACGAGCCCGGCACCGGCGAGATCAACTACCGCAAGGTCTTCGAAACGATCGACAGTCTCGGCTACGACCGCTATGTCGGTCTCGAATATCACCCCGTCGCGCCGCACGCCGACGCGGTCCGCAGCACGCTCGCGCTGACAAAATAACGGAGGTCTTCCCATGGAACCGATTCCTGTATCCCCCGTGCCCGGACTGTCCGACAGCGAAGCCATCCAGGCGGCGGTCGATCTTGCCGCCAAAAGCGGCGGAACGGTCGTCATCCCGAAGCGGGACGCGCCCTATTCCATCGACCGCACCATCGCTCTGCCGGGCGGCGTGACCGTGATCGTCGACGGCGCGCATCTGCGGCAGGCGGACGGCGTGTTCTGCCAGATGTTCGCAACGAAAAACTACCTCGACGGCACGAAGGACGAGCTGCATGATATAAAGCTGCTCGGCAAAAACGGCGCGCTGCTCGACGGCGGCACATACAATAGACTGTCCGAGCGGAACAGCAAAAAGGACGGCAGACCGTCCATCACGGTCAACACCATGCTGATGATGTACAACGTTTCCGGACTTGAGGTCGGGGATCTGCGTATCATCAATCAGCGCTGGTGGGCGGTGACGAACCTGTTCGCCGACCATGCTTATTATCATGATATCGATTTCAAAGCCGATCTGTCCCGCGTCGATGAAAACGGCGTGCATCATCCGGACGAGCTGCCGAAGAGCTATGAGGAAATCTACGTCAAGAACGCCGACGGCATCGACCTGCGGCTCGGCTGTCATGATTTCGTCATCGAGAACATCACCGGCTTCACCGAGGACGATTCGGTCGCGCTGACGGCGCTGTCCGGCTTCGAGGTCCCCTATCGTCCCGACGGAAAGGCGACGGATATCTGTCATGTCGAGATCCGGCATATCCGCACCGACTGCTACACCTGCGCCCACATCCGCCTGCTCTGTGAGGAAGGCAATCAGATCCATCACGTCCGCATCGAGGACGTGGAGGACGCCCGTACCGACCCGCGCTGGCGCGCCCTTTCGACCGTCCGCATCGGCGACACGCCATACGGAAGGGCAAGTCAGGAGATGGGCGACATCCGCGATATCACGATCGACGGCGTGAAATCCCACGCGAAATTCGGCGTTTCGCTCTGCAAGACGCTAAAAGACTCGACCATTTCGCACATCACGGTCGACCCGGGCTATACCGGCTTCGGCGTGCTGAGAAAAGCGCAGATGGAGAATGTCACAATCGAATACTGAACCCGGCTGACACAAAAACGTGCCGGACCCATTCGGGTCCGGCACGTTTTGTTTGTACAGTCGGCTGTTCCGCCGCGGCTTCGGTGCGTTTACGGCTTTGCCGCCAGCAGAATGTCTTTTGACGGCGCGGGAATGCGTCCCAGACCGTCCGGTCCCACGTTGAGCAGGTAGTTGATGCCGCGGCTGTTCAGATGCCCGCGGATCTCCTTCACCCGTTCGGCGGATTTCCAGTTTTCATCCCACGACTTGTAGCCCCACGTGTCGTTCAGCGTCGCGGGAGACTCGTATAAAAGCGTACCCTTGTCGTCGTCCGGGATCTCGTTGTCGTGCGTCGAGGTGTAGTCGCCCCAGCCGTTTCCGATGCGCGAATTGACCAGACAGCCCGGCTGATATTTTTTGACCAGCCTGTATAGCGCGTCGGTCTCATCGGGTCTGATCGTCAGCGGCATATCGAACCAGATGGCGCACAGCTCGCCGTACTGCGTCAGAAGCTCCTCCACCTGCGGCATCATCTTGCGCCCGCAGTACCGGGAGAAATCCTTCTTTTCGTCGTCGAAATCCCACCAGTTGCCGCAGCGTCCCTTCCGTCCGCCGCCGTCCGGGTCAGCCCAGTCGAGGTCCTGCGAATAATAGACGCCGAATTTTAACCCTTTCTTCGCGCAGGAATTCGCTAACTCTCCGATCACGTCGCGTCCGAAGGGCGCCGCGTCGACGATGTTGAGCGGGCAGACCTTCGAGCGGTACATGGCGAAGCCGTCGTGGTGCTTGGAGGTGACGATCATGTACTTCATTCCCGCGTCGAGCGCGAGGTCGACGTATTCGTCCGCGTCAAAGAAGATCGGATCGAACGCCGCCGCCAGTCTGTGATAGTCCTCGTTCGGGATGCGCAGATCGTACTGCATCCATTCGCCGAGCTTCGGTGTGCGTCTTCCGCGCCATTCCCCGGCGGCAAGGGAGTACAGACCCCAGTGGATCATCATGCCGTATTTCGCTTCACGGAACCATTTTTTCGACTGTTCCAGAGCGGGATTGTTTTCTGCCATTTGGAATTTCCTTTCTCATAACTCATAAACCGAGGATCCGTTCAGCGTTCCGGTACAGGATCAGTTCCCGTTCGCGGTCGGTGATGCGCTCGAACATCACGCAGGAAACGACCATCGCGGGATTGTTGATCGGATAGTCCGTGCCGAACAGGATCCTTTCCGCGCCGACCTCTTTGCAGAGCAGCGCCAGCATTCCGAGACGCGGCGTTCCGCTGCCCGAAATGTCGATCATCAGATTCGGGAAACGCTTCATCAGCACGATCAGCTCGTCAAGGTCGCGCGCCTCGCCGGGATGCGCCTTGACGATGGTGAGCTTCGGATGTGCGGCGATCATCGCTTCCATGTTGTCCGAGCGGTGGAAGCTGAACGCCATTCCCTTTTCCTCCGCATAGGAGAGGATCTCATGAAATCCCCGGCAGCTGTAATCGGTCCAGCCGTGCAGGTAGGGCGTGATCTCACCGATCAGGTTCACGCCCGCCGCTTTCATTTCGTCCATCTGGGCGAGCGAAAAATCGACGCAGCCGGGATGCACCTGCATTCCGCCGAAATAACGTCCCTTCCATTGTTCCATCAGCGCGAGCATATCGCGGTTCGCCTCGCGGACCATCGCTTCCGGTTCAAGACCGCGCTTCACGACCGAGCCGCAGAAACGCCCGGCGCCGCAGGACGCCAGCTCCTCACAGAACTCGTCACGCGCCGTGCGGGACGGCGCGTTCCCTCGCTGCATGGAATCGGTCTCCGCGAAAAACGGATGCGTGTGAAAGTCGATCACAGGCAGACCGCCGAGATCATAGAACATTGCAGTCATCCTTTCTCCCATCTCCCGGCATTTGCCGGGAGATGTACTCCCGGCATTTGCCGGGAGATGTACTCCCGGCTTCTTCTGGAAGATGTACCCCGGGCGTCTGCCGGGAGACATACTCCCGGCGAACGTCGGGAAGCGTACTTTCCGACAAACGCCGGGCAGCGCCGGTCTTACCGACGGATCATATAGCCGAAATTCTCCTTCAGCGCGCTGACGGCTTTCGTCAGCGGCTGCGCTTTCGTCGCCAGCTCGTCGTATTCGTGAACGGTCAGCCACATCGTGCAGCCGCAGAACGGTCCCGCCATCCGGTGAAGCTGATTGTGCGAACCCGCCGACAGAAAGAGGAAAGGCTTCGGCAGCTCCTCTTTCAGAAGCTCGGTCGTGCGCAGGTTGTCAAGCTCCTCCGCTTCGTTCGACGCGGCGGCGACGATCTTGACGATATCCGCGCCGCGTTCGATCTGCGCGCGCGCGATTTTCAGGATCTCCTCCGCCGGCATATACCTGAAGGTGTGCGTCGACATCAGCACCTCGCCGCCCATCTCGTGCAGACGCTCGATCAGACGCTTCTGCTTATCGACCGCCGCGCCGTCATAGGTGATCTGGAGCGGGTCGGGGCAGAAAAAGTCGCCCATCACGTCGAGCAGCACCGCGCCGCAGCGCCGCAGGAACAGCAGTCCCTCCGCACGGTCGTCATCGGTCAGCTCCTTTGGACCGGAGCGGTAGTTGGTACAATAGACCGGTTTGTCCGCCATCGTCTCAAAGAGCGTGCGGACGGTCTTCTCATCGCGGTATTCACTTTCCAGCTTCTCGAACTGGAAGCCGAAAGCGTCGCATCCGTCCGCGCGTCCGCCTGCGGCAAGCTCCTTCACCCGTTCGGGCGTGCGCGCCTGGATCATGCAGGTGTTGAGGGGCGCGGCGTGACCGAGAAAAGTCAGTTTTGACTCAGCCATCGTTATTTATTGCGCATGATGTCGCGTCCGCCGTCGATGAGATAGCTCGTTCCGGTCATGAACGCGCCCTTTTCGGAAGCGCAGAACATGATGAAATCGACGATCTCCTGCGGCTCTGCGGCTCGGCCCATCAGCGTCTTCATGTTCGCCATGGCGGCGCGGGTGAGGACCGGTCCCGGTGCGACGCAGACTGAACGGACGTTGTACTTCGCGCCCGCGAGCGCGATCGACTTGGTGACGCCGTTCATCAGAGCGGACTTTGCGGCAGAGTAGGCGATGCAGTTCGGGCTGCCCTCCTGACCGGTGATCGAACCCATGTGAACGATGACGCCGGAATTCTGCTTTGCCATCTGCGCCATGACCGCGTGGTCGAAGTAGATCGCGCCCTTCAGGTTGAGGTCGATGCCGAAATCATAGACCTCGATCGGGATCTCGTGGAATTCGCCGGACGTTTTGAGGATGCGGCATTCCGCGCCGCCTGCGCAGTTGATCAGAATGTCGATCGAACCGAAACGCTCGACGGCTTTGTCGCGCGCTTCCTCGACCTGCTTATAGTCGCGGATGTCGATGCAGATGCCGAGCACGTTTGCCGGATAAGCGGCGATCTCGGCGGCCTTTTCGTCAAGCGCTTCTTTGTTGATGTCCACTAAAACGACGTTTGCTCCCTCTCTTGCGTAGCACTGACCGCAGAGAAGCCCCATGCCCGACGCGCCGCCGGTGATCAGAACGGTTTTTCCCATTTTTCATACTCCTTATGTATTCATTTCGGAACCGAAATTCCGATTGCGTATATTTATTTTACCATATTGACAGAGAAAAGAAAAGATAGTATAATACTGAAAAGCGAACCGATTTTACGATCAGACGGCAGAACCGGGTATATCGGTCTTACATGGAGGGAAAATAAAATGGATTATTCCGGTCAGGCGGTCGCCTATCTGAGCGCGCATCTGTATCGAACCGACGTGAGGAAAACACTGGACTTCAAAGATCATCCGCGTCCGTTTTCATCCGTCGCCTGTTTGCTGTCCGGGCAGGGAACGTTCCGTTCGGACGGACGCTGCGGGATCATCCGGGCGGGCGACCTTTTCTTCACGCCGCGCGGGTCCTGCTATCAGCTTGAGCTGTCGCCCGACGCGGCGTATTATTCCTGCCATTTTGTCTTCCCGTACCGATCGTCTCCTCTTGCGGGAAACGGCTTCCGCGTACAGCGCGCCGAGGGAAGCGAAGCGGTCCGGGACGCTCTCGCCTTCATCGTCGAGCATCAGGACGAACCGGAGCGGATGATGGGCATTCTGGCGCGGTTCTACGCCGTCTGCGACGCGCTGCTCCCGCAGCTCGAAACCCGCCCTCTCCCGCAGATGGACCCCCGCATCGCCGAAGCGGTCGGCGTGATCGAAACCACATATATGAACCGCGATTCGCTGGCGCGGCTCGCCGGTCAGGCTCTGATGAGCAGCTCGCATTTTCACGCCTGTTTCAAAAAGGTGACCGGCTGCTCGCCGGTCGAATACCGCAACCGCGTCGCCGTGCGGCACGCCGAGCAGCTGCTGCTTGACGAACACGGACTGTCCATCGAGGAGATCAGCACGCGCACTGGTTTTGAATCCGCCGCCTCCTTCCGCCGCGTCTTCCGTTCCGTCACGGGAAAATCGCCGAGAGAATACCGGAAAGACGGGAACTGGTGAACGCCGCGAAAAAGCGCGGGCATTTTTCCCTCCGTTTTCACGGATTCTTTCGGAAAGCTCTTGACAAATCCGAAAAATATGGTATAATACTAATAAGAATTATTCTTGATAAGGAGAATCCCATGCGGCGATTCAGTAAAAAGCGGCAGGCTATCCTTGACTGCCTGTGCGGCACGACCTGCCATCCGACGGCGGATTGGATCTATACCCGGCTCAAACCGCAGTACCCCGATCTGAGTGTCGGAACCGTCTACCGCAATCTGCGCCAGCTGAAAGAAGAAGGCGTCATTCGTTCCATGGGCATCATCTCCGGTCAGGAACGGTTCGATGCAAACACGACGCCCCATCCGCACGCGGTCTGCCGCAAATGCGGCAAAACCATCGACCTTGATCCCCTGCCGATCCCGCAGGAGGTCATGGAGGAGATCCGGAATAAGACCGGCTTTTCCGTTTCGGAAGCCGTCGTTCAGTTCACCGGTCTCTGCCCGGCGTGCAGACAGTCCGGAACGGACGCCCCGGTCACAGTCCAAAAAGAATTATCATAAAGGAGAACACCATCATGAAAACCTACAAATGCACGATCTGCGGTGAAGTCTTCACCGTCAAGGAAGGCGAAGAGCCCGTATGCCCGAAGTGCCATGCAAAGGGCGGCAAGCTCGTAGAGCTTGCCAACCGTTACGCCGGCACGCAGACCGAAAAGAACCTCGCAGCCGCTTTCGCAGGCGAATCTCAGGCGCGCAACAAGTACACCTACTTCGCATCCACCGCGAAGAAGGAAGGCTATGAGCAGATGGCCGCTATTTTCCTTCAGACCGCCGACAACGAGAAGGAACACGCCAAGATGTGGTTCAAGGAGCTGAACGGTCTGGGCGACACCGCCGCAAACCTCGGCGCAGCCGCTGACGGCGAGAACTTTGAGTGGACCGATATGTACGAAGGCTTTGCCAAGAGCGCAGAAGCAGAGGGCTTCGCTGACCTCGCCGCAAAGTTCCGCATGGTCGCCGCCATCGAAAAGCATCATGAAGAACGTTACCGCGCGCTTCTGAAGAATGTCGAGACCGCATCCGTCTTCGAGAAGGCAAGCGTCAAGGTCTGGGAATGCCGCAACTGCGGACACATCGTGGTCGGCACGAAGGCTCCCGAGATCTGCCCTGTCTGCGCTCATCCGCAGAGCTATTTCGAGCTGAACGCCGAGAACTATTGAGTTTTTCTCCGACAGCCGCTCCGCCGCGTGAAAACGCGGCGGAGTTTTTTCTTGACAAATCCGCCGGTTGTGGTATAATAGGTTTAACCGAAATACTCACCTGATCGGAGGTCATAAAAATGAACGATATTCTGCTTCAAACCGATCTTTTCCGTCTGACCGTCGGCGCGGACGGCACGGCGAAAAGCCTCGTATGTCTGGATAACGGCGAGGAATGTCTGGCAGACAGCGAAACGCCGCTGTTCAGCGTCACCGAAGATCGCCCCTACAACAACGAGGTCAAGCTCTCCCATCCCAACAAGCGCACCGTTTTTCCCGCAAACCGCGTCCGGCGCGAAGGGAGCCGTCTGATCGTCGGCTTTTCGCTCGCGCCCTTTGAAGCCGTGGTCGAAGTGACCGAAGCGGCGGGGTATCTCGTCTTCACGCTCGCCGATTTCATCGTTCACCCGGACGACTATCCGGGACTGCGCATGGCTCTGCCGCCTGTCGCGGAGTTCCGGCTCATGCAGCTGCCCGTGAAGAACCGTTCCCGCTTCGGCGCGTGGCTGAACGTCAGCTGGGACGACGAGACCGCCGTCTGCGTCCTCGCCGCCGACCCGACCGCCCGCATCGAAGCGGAAAGCCGCAGAGGATACCGCATTCTGACCGCAGACGCCGTGCGCGGCATCCGGCTGCGCGGCTCAAAGGCGGCTCTGATCGTCTGCCCGTCCGACCGTTTTCTCGACGTCATGGACACGTTTGAAGCCGATCTCGGTCTGCCGCGCGGAGCGGCGAGCCGACGCGGACCGGACATCAACGCTTCGGTCTACTGGTCGTCGAACGTCACGCCCGAAAACGTCGACGAGCACATCGCCTACGCGAAAAAAGGCGGATTCCGGCTCATGCTGCTCTACTATACGAGCCTGTTCCGCGAGCGGAACGGCTACGCGCTGAACGGCAACTACGACTACCGTCCCGAATATCCGAACGGACGGGACGATCTTGCCGGAATGCTCGAAAGGATCCGCGCGGCGGGCATCACGCCCGGTCTGCACGTCTTACAGACCCATATCGGACTGGAGAGCCGCTATGTCACGCCGACCGCCGACCACCGTCTGCACCTGACCCGCCGGTTCACACTGGCGAAGCCGCTTTCCCTGACCGACGATGAGCTCTTTGTCGAGGAGGACCCGACCGACAGCGTGACCGACGAAAAATGCCGCCTGCTCATGTTCGGCGGCGAGCTGATCTCCTACACGTCCTATACGACCGAACGTCCCTACCGCTTCACCGGCTGTACACGCGGCGCACGTTCGACCGATATCGTCCCCCACCCGCTCGGACAGGTCGGCGGTCTTCTCGACGTCAGCGAATACGGCGCGTCGAGCTGCTATCTCGATCAGGAATCGAGCCTTGCGGACGAGATCGGCGATAAGATCGCCGACGCTTACAACGCCGGGTTCCGTTTCATGTACTTCGACGGCTCGGAGGGAACGAACGCGCCCTTCGCCTATTTCGTTCCGATGGGACAGTACCGCGTCTACCGAAAGCTCGCCCCGGCGCCGCTTTTCACCGAAGGCGCGGCAAAGGCGCATTTCAGCTGGCACTTTTTGAGCGGCGGCAACGCCTTTGACGTCTTCCCGCCCGAAGTGTTCAAGGCGAAGATCGACGAATTCCCGCTTGAGGAAGCGCCCCGTATGCGCGAGGATTTCACCCGTCTGAACTTCGGCTGGTGGAACATCCGCATCCCCGGCACCCAGCCCGATCTGTTTGAATACGGCACGAGCCGCGCCGCCGCGTGGGACTGCCCGGCAACGATCCAGATCCGGCTCGACCTGCTGAAAGCGCACCCCCGCACGGACGATCTTTTAGAGGTCATGCGCCGCTGGGAGGATGTCCGCGCGCGCGGACTGCTGACCGAAGCGCAGAAGGACGAATTAAAGCAGCCCGGCGTCGAGCATATCCTCGTGAAGGACGGAAACGGCGGCTATGAGCTGTTCCCATACCGTCAGATCGAGGTCGGCGCGCCGGAGGTCCGGGCGTTCGTCTTTGACAGAAACGGGCAGACCTGCATCGTCTGCTGGCACATGACCGGTGAGGGAACGCTTTCCCTGCCGTTTGACGGCGATGTGCAGCTGTACGACGATTTCGACCGTCCCGCAGTCAACGGTTCGTCTGTCAACGGCACGCTGACTCTCCCGGTCGGCGCGCGGCGTTATCTGCTGTGCAAAGCTCCCGAAGCGGACGTCCTGTCCGCCTTCGCGAGGGCAAATTTAAACCGACGCAAAAAACAGGCGGGGCGTCCCGATCCGGCCCCCCGCGCCTGTTTGCGCTTTATATGAGCCGTTTATTTCTTTGCGGCTTTCTTTTCGCCCGCAGAGAGCATAACGTTGACGAGGATGCCGAGGATCAGAGCGGTTGCGACCGCAGTGATCGTGACCTTGCCGAAGCTCAGGGACAGACCGCCGATGCCGCAGACAAGGATCGTGGAGACGACGAACAGGTTGTGATTGTCTTCGAGGTTGACCTTCTGAATCATTTTCAGACCGGAGACCGCGATGAAGCCGTACAGCGCGATGCAGACGCCGCCCATGACGCAGGACGGGATCGAGTTGACGAGCGCGACGAACGGAGAGAAGAACGAGATGATGATCGCGCCGACCGCTGCGGTGATGATCGTAGCGACCGATGCGTTGCCGCTGATGGCGACGCAGGCGATGGACTCGCCGTATGTGGTGTTCGGGCAGCCGCCGAAGAACGCGCCCGCCATGGAGCCTACACCGTCACCGAGGAGCGTGCGGGACAGACCGGGATCAGCGAGAAGGTCTTTTTCAATGATGGAGGAAATGTTCTTGTGGTCGGCAACGTGTTCTGCGAAGGCGACGAAAGCGACGGGAATGTAAGCTGCCGCAATCGTTCCGATGTACTGACCGGAAAGACCGGAGAAGCCGCCGAACGCATGGATGAACGCAAAGTCGGGAAGCTGGAAGAAGGTTTTCAGACCGACGCCGCCCTCGGTGAGTGCGGAGAAGTAACTGAAATCAATGATCCGAAGCGCTTCATTGCCGGATGCGATACCGATAACCGTGAAGACTGCAGCAAGTGCGTAACCTCCAAGGATACCGATGATGAACGGGATCAGCTTGATCATTTTCCTGCCGAAGGCAGACGCAAGAATGACCGTGAACAGCGTCACGACGCCGCAGAGGATGCAGATCAGCGTCGCGCCCGTACCCGTACCGGATTTCTGCAGATCGCCGACAGCATTGCCGGAAAGCTGGAGACCGATGACGGCAACGGTCGGACCGATAACATACGCGGGCATCAGCTTGTTGAGCCATTCAACACCGGCGAATCTGACGGCGACCGCAATGGCAACATAAACGAGACCTGCGAAAATCGCGCCGAGAACCAGACCGAGATAACCGACCGCGATCGTGGACGCACCTGCGAAAGCGGCTGCCATCGAGCCGAGGAATGCGAAGGAGGAGCCGAGAAACACGGGGCTTTTCTTCATCGTAAACAGAACGTAAACGAGCGTGCCGCAGCCTGCGCCGAACAGCGCTGCCGCCGGGCTCATCGCAGGATTGCCGCACGGATAAGGCTCGACCGGATTGGACGTGATGACCGGCACGACGAGCGTCGCCGCCATGATCGCCAGCAGCTGCTGAATGGCGAAAACGACCAGCTGACCGAACTTCGGCTTATCCGAAGGCTTATAGGTAAGTTTCATACTGAATCCTCCTGAAAATAGTATTTGGGAAACGCCGCAGAGACCGGACGCGGAGCCGGGATAAAAAAACGCCGCCGGGCATTCCCGACGGGCGCATCCGCCTGACAGGGAGTTTCACGCCCTTATCTGCAATATTATAGCACATTGTGTCGATTCCTGTAAATAGTGATATTTTATCAAAATGTGAACCGTTTTCTTCGCAATTATAAGCACTTTGACATGGCACAGCAATGACTGCGGAAAAGTCTTGTTCCGAATTTTCTCTGACTGCCTTTTCCCATTCCTCTTGCATTTTCCCGCGCGGTGTGCTATAATGGAGCCGGAAAGCCGCAGGACGCGGCGCGATTTGAAATTCAGAAAGGAAGCGAACCGGATGATCTTTGCGTATTACATCGAACTCAGCACCCATATGTGGGACGACGAAAACACTCCCTCGCGCTATTGGGGGATGCCGCCCAGGTATACTCCCGAAAACGGCGTGGACGAGCCGACGTGGGACAAAATCATGGACTTTTTAGCCGAACGGAAGTACACCACCGTCGTCATTGACGTCGGAGACGGCGTGCGCCTCGATTCTCATCCCGAAATCGCCGCGCCCGACGCATGGAGCCGCGACAAGCTGAAAACCAAGCTCGCCGAGATCCGCGCGCGCGGTCTGGAACCCATCCCGAAGCTGAACTTCTCCGCCTGCCACCACACGTGGCTCGGCATTTACCGCCATATGCTCAGCACGCCGAAATACTATGAGGTCTGCGCCGATATCATCGGCGAGGTCTGCGAGCTGTTCGGTTATCCGCGCCTGTTCCATCTCGGCATGGACGAGGAAAACTACGCCAATCAGACCTTCCGCGAAATGGTGCAGATCAGAGGTGAAAAGCTCTGGTGGCACGATTTCCATTTTCTGTGCGGCGAATGCGAAAAGCACGGCGCGCGCCCGTGGATCTGGTCGGATTACTACTGGGATCACCCCGACCTGTTCGTGAAGAATATGCCGAAGTCCGTCCTCCAGTCCAACTGGTACTACGGCTACTTCCAGACCTACGCCCCCGGCTCCTACAACGACAAGGGAATGCAGGCGTACATTAAGTTAAACGAGCTTGGCTACGATCAGGTCCCGACCTGCTCGACGTGGGCGAACGGGACCAACACCGAGCAGACGCTCCGCTGGGCGAAAGCCTACATCTCGCCGGAGCTGCTGAAAGGCTTCATGACCGCGCCGTGGTTCCGCACGACCGAGGAAAACGAATACGTCCTGAAAAGCGACGCCGCGCGTCTCTACTACGCGAGAAAAAAGGTCTACCCCGAGACCCTGCAATGAACGGATACGCAAAACGGGCCGGAGAAGGGACGATTCCCTTCTCCGGTCCACCGTTTTATTTGAAAAAGCGGAACGGGAGTCCCGTTCCGCTTTCCGGTTTATTTTGCTTTCTTTGCGAGAGACGCCGCGTAATCGGCTTCGGGGTCGATGGCACGCGGACGGATGGTCGAGGAGATCGTTTTCACCGGGTTCTTTCCTTCGGTGTCGAGATCGTTCGACAGGAAGTAGAACAGGTCGCCGCGCGTCTTTTCGCCGAGATAATCGAGCATACTCAGGTCATACGGGACCCACGTCCGGTTCGTCTGCGAGCAGGAGCCGAGACGAAGTCCGATGCGTCCGGCGAAGATGTTGTTCTGGAGCGTCGGCATACTCTCGCTGCCGTCCGGATTGAGACGGGACGAGCTGATGTGGATGAGGATATCCTTCGAGTCGATGAACAGGTTGTCCTTTATAACATAATCGGTCGCGCGGTTGTCGTGGTCCCAGCCCTTGATGTGAGCGCCGGCGTTCAGATTCGGGCGCTGTTCGCACAGACCGGTCCCGGCGTACCACATATAGTTGTCTTCGATGAGGAAGTTTTCCATGCGGCTGGGGTTGTCCTCCGGCACCTTGCCGAGGAAGTATTCGATCGAATAGTTCGCGTACTCGATGACGTTGCCGCGGTAGGTGACGTCCTTCTGATCGAGGACGGTCCCCTTCGCCTGCTGGTCGTCGGTCAGGGAGACCTGCTGCGTGATCGCCGCATCGTAGATCTGGTAGAGATAGTTGTTCTCAACGAGATAGCCGTCGCAGCCGCCGTAAATCTCGACGCCGTTGCCGAAGCGGACGGTCGCTTCATCGCGGATATACTGGATGCCGCCGCCGATCCAGCCGAATTCGCAGTTCTGAACGGTCAGGTTCTTGACCGTTCCCGCGCCTACGCCGTGCGCGCCGACGTATTTGATGCACAGGTTGTCGATCGTGACGTTCGAGTTGCTCGAAACGCCGAAGCAGTTCGCCTTGACCGAGAATTCGATGGACTTGAAGCGTTCGCCGGGGTTGGTCGAGGATCTCAGGTAGACCGACAGGTCGTCCGGCTCATGCCAGAAGTCGAGATCGTACATGAGGTCGTGATAATCGTTGAACGGGACCTTGTAGGTGTCGTTGGTGACGACGCCGTCGACCGTCTTCTTGATATACTTGACCGCGTGCTGTTCGCCTTCGTTGAAGGTCAGCAGTCCCACGTCGTTTTCAAACGTGCAGCCGGTGAACTTCCATACGCCCTTGCAGTCGGCGCACTCGACCCACATCTTCGGGTCCGCGCCGTTCATCGGAGAGGTCGTGAAGACCGGCTTGTCTCCCTCGCCGTAGGCGGTATAGGTCACGCCCGCCTTGCAGGTCACGGAGCCGCGCCACATATCGCCGCGGCGGAAGCAGACGAAGATGTTATTGCCGCCCGGCAGAGCGTTGACCTTGGTCAGCGTCTTCCACGGCTTTTCGGGCGACTTTCCGTCGTTCGCGTCGTCGCCGTCGTTCGAGACGTAGTAGACGGTCGCGCCTGCGGGGATCGTCATGTTCTTCGCCGCGCGGATGGAGGCGATGCGGTCGTCGGTCATCTTGCGCCATTCGGCGATCAGCGCGGCGTCCGCCATGCGGTACTCGTCCGCGCCGACGGATTTTTTAATGTCGAGCGAAGCAAGCTCGTCGTCCTCGCGCTTTTCGAGCGCGGAGAACAGCAGATTCGTCAGATCGTCGAGCGATGCGCCGCTGGGATTGGCGGTCAGGGTGATCTTTCCGTTTGCCGCTTTCAGAGAATAGTCAAGAAGCGGGCAGCTCTCAGCGCGTTCGATGACGATCTCGCCCTTCGCGTCGTCATCGTTGGTCGTCATGGTATGACCGGTCAGACCGGACAGCTTCGCCATGATCGCGTCCGCCAGCGCGAGATTCTCATCCTGCCGCGAAATGCGGATGGTGTAGTCGTAAAGCGGAATGCCTGCGACGTTCACCTTGTCCATTTCATACTCCGCGCGGAATACATACGGTTCGCTCGGAACGCTGAACGTTCCCTTCTTTTCGTCGATGCAGTGTTCGATGAACCATTCGGTCCCGGCGAGAACGGCGGAACCGCTGCCGCCGACGATGTAGAGACGTCCGTTCTTGAAGCCGACCTCAAAATCCTCCAGCAGGAACCGGGTTTCGACCGCGGACTCGGCGCGGTTGGTGGAACCGATCAGGAATTCCTTCGTGTCGGTCGGAGCGGCTTCGCCGCGCTTCACCCAGTCGGTTTCGAGCTTGGGTTCTGCGCCGAGCTTTTCCTTTAATGCGGCGCGGAGCGTGGTGGCGGCCTTTACATAGTCGCCGCCGGCCGTATCGGAGCGGATGATGGTGTAGGCGGTCCAGTCGGCGAGCTGAGTCGTTTCGACGTGAACGTCTTCTTCCCCGCCGTCCGACCCGCAGGAAGCGGTCAGCACGACCGACGCCGCCAGCGTCAGTGCCAGCACGCCGGACAGAATGCGTTTGCTTGATAACATAGTCTGATTCGTCCTTTCGTTATGTGAATATTTCAGTCTTCTTATTATACCACGTATCGTCCGGGTTGTCAACCGGTATGGCGAACAAAAGGAAAACGCTCCTTTCGGAGCGTTTTCCTTTTGTTCGGTGTGGATCTTCCGTGAGGGAAAAATCAATACATACCGCCCATGCCGCCGCCCATGCCGCCAGCGGGAGCTGCGGGTTCGGGTTCCTTGATGTCGGCGACGACAGCCTCGGTGGTGAGGACGGTCGCTGCGACGGAAGCGGCGTTCTGGAGAGCGGATCTCGTGACCTTGGTCGGGTCAACGATGCCGGCTTCCATCATGTCGACGTACTTTTCGTTGTAAGCGTCGAAGCCATAACCGTTCTTGCCGGAGGAGAGGATCTTGTCGACGATGATCGAGCCTTCAAAGCCTGCGTTCTCGGCGATCTGACGGACAGGAGCTTCCAGAGCCTTGAGGACGATGTTGACGCCGGTCTTTTCGTCGCCTTCCACGGTGTCAAGCAGAGCCTTGACGTCGTCGATGACGTTCAGATAAGCCGTGCCGCCGCCTGCGACGATGCCTTCCTCAACAGCTGCCTTGGTAGCGTTGAGAGCGTCTTCGATGCGGAGCTTCTTTTCCTTCATTTCGGTCTCGGTAGCTGCGCCGACCTTGATGACAGCGACGCCGCCGGAGAGCTTTGCGAGTCTTTCCTGGAGCTTTTCGCGGTCGAAATCGGAGGTCGTGGTTTCGATCGCTGCCTTGATCTGGCTGATTCTGCCCTTGATCTCGTCTGCTTCGCCTGCGCCGCCGACGATGATCGTGTTTTCCTTGTTGACCTTGACCTGTCTTGCACGGCCGAGCTGGACGATCTGGGTGTCCTTGAGTTCGAGACCGAGTTCATCGGAGATGACTTCGCCGCCGGTCAGGATGGCGATATCGCGGAGCATTTCCTTTCTTCTGTCGCCGAAGCCCGGAGCCTTGACAGCGACGCAGACGAACGTGCCGCGCAGCTTGTTGAGTACGAGCGTGGTCAGAGCCTCGCCCTCGACGTCCTCAGCGATGATGAGGAGCTTCTTGCCTGCCTGAACGATCTGCTCGAGCAGGGGAAGGATCTCCTGGATGTTGGAGATCTTCTTTTCGGTGATGAGAATGTAAGCGTCGTCGATGACAGCTTCCATCTTATCGGTATCGGTAGCCATATAGGGAGACAGATAGCCGCGGTCGAACTGCATACCTTCGACGACCTCGCAGTAGGTCTCGGCGGACTTGGATTCCTCAACGGTGATAACGCCGTCGGAGGTGACCTTTTCCATCGCGTCAGCGATCAGGTTGCCGATCACTTCGTCGCTTGCGGAGATCGTGCCGACTCTTGCGATATCAGCGGAGCCGTTGACCTTCTTGGAGTTCGCGGTCAGACCTGCGACTGCCTTGACGACTGCCTTCTGGATGCCCTTGCGGATGACGATGGGGTTAGCGCCCGCGGTAACGTTCTTCATGCCCTCGGTGATGAAAGCCTGAGCGAGAAGCGTAGCGGTGGTCGTGCCGTCGCCGGCTGCGTCGTTGGTCTTCGTTGCGACTTCCTTGACGAGCTGTGCGCCCATGTTCTCGGCTGCGTCTTCGAGTTCGATCTCCTTGGCGATGGTAACGCCGTCGTTGGTGATCAGCGGAGCGCCGTACTTCTTGTCGAGAACGACGTTGCGGCCCTTCGGACCGAGGGTGATTTTAACGGTGTTGGCGAGCTTGTCAACGCCTGCGAGAAGCGCGTTTCTTGCTTCGATGCCGTAAATAATGTTCTTTGCCATGATTTCTTATCCTCCTGTGCTCTGCCGCTCTTATTCCACAACGGCGAGAATGTCGCTCTGACGAACGATGATATACTCCACGCCGTCGCACTTGACTTCGGTGCCGGAGTACTTGCTGGTGATAACCTTCTGACCGACGGCGACCGTCATCTTGACTTCCTTGCCGTCAACGAGTCCGCCGGGACCTACTGCGATCACTTCGGCGACCTGGGGCTTTTCCTTCGCTGCGCCGGCGAGAATGATGCCGCTCTTGGTGGTCTCTTCCGCTTCGGTCATTTTTACGACGACTCTGTCGCCAAGCGGTTTGATTGTCATGATACAGTTCCTCCAAATAATCCAGATTTCATTTATTGCGCCGTCTGCCGGGGGATCCGGCGGGCGGTTTTATGTCTTTTCCGTAGTTAGCACTCTTTTGTAATGAGTGCTAACTACTGTCTAATATTGTACAACGCTTCCCTTGAAAAATCAAGTGTTTTTCCCACAGTTTACAGTTATTTAACAACTTGACAGCAATTCATACACGTTCTGCCCCCGACCGGATTCTGTCAGGCTGACGCTGTGAGTGCTAAAACATTGCCGGGTGTCATAGAATAAGCCGGGCGGTCCGCCGGTTTCCGTATTCCGGTCTGTTTTTGCCGCCCGGAAAGGAGCCGTCATGCTTCAGAATGCGATGGATCTTCTGAACGAAGTCTTCTTCGGTCCCGTGCTGACGTGCGCCGTGTTTGTCTGCGGTCTGTATTTCGCCGTCCGTCTGCGTCCGCTTGGGCTGCTGCGGCGTTCCGGCGCGGTACGGACCGCAAAGCGGAGAGCGGCATCCCGCGTGCCTCCCTGTGCGGTACAGGAAGTCCCGCGCCATGAAAAGCAGCGCGGGAAAATGTCCCCCGCACGCGCCATGCTTGTTGCGCTGGCGGGAACGCTCGGCGTCGGAAACATCGCGGGCGTCGCGTCGGCCATAGCGGTCGGAGGAGCGGGCGCGGTGTTCTGGATGCTCGTCAGCGCCGCCGCCGCGATGCCGGTCAAATACGCCGAGGTCGTTCTGTCGGTCGGTCACAGGCGCTTCGGCTCGGACGGCAGACCGCACGGCGGCGCGTTTTTCTGTATCGAAGACGCGGGGAGCCGTCCGGCGGCGGCCGTCTTCGCGCTGCTCTGCCTTGCCGCTTCCCTGACGCTCGGCAGCGCCGTGCAGTCGAACGCCGCCGCCGTCGTGCTGACCCGGTCGTTCGGTCTGCCCGGCGCCGCAGTCGGGATACTGTTCGGCACGGCGGTCTTTCTGTCGGTCCTCGGCGGACTTGATGAGATCGCGGCGCTGACGGCGAAGCTGGTTCCGTTTGTCAGTATTTTCTATCTTGCCGTGACGCTCGCCGTTCTCGTTTCGCACCCTGCCGGAACGGCTCATGCCGTTTCGCGCATCTTCGCCGAAGCGCTCTCGCCCGGCGCGTTCACGGGAGGAACCCTCGGATTTTTCACCTCGAAAGCCGTCCGGCTCGGCGTGACGCGGGGGATCGTCTCGAACGAAGCCGGCTGCGGGACCGCTCCGATCGCACACGCGGGAGCCGACACATCGTCCCCTGCCGCACAGGGACTGTGGGGAATGTTTGAAGTGTTCGCCGACACCGTTGTGATCTGTCCGCTGACCGCGCTCGCCGTTCTCATTGCGGACGGGGAAGGCGTTCCCCCCTCTCCAGACGGCATGACCGCCGCTTCGGACGCGCTGGGACATTTCCTGCCGCACAGCGATCTTCTGCTCGCCGTTCCGGTCACGCTGTTCGCGTTCTGCACGATGCTCTGCTGGTACCACTACGGACGGGAAAGCCTTTCCTATCTCACCGGCAGCCGGAAAGCGGGCGTTATCTACCTTATTATATACGCATCCGCCGCCGCGCTCGGAGCCTTTTCGTCGGAGGGGATCCTGTGGAGCTTTGCCGATCTGACCATCGGCGCGATGACGGCGATCAATCTGACTGCGCTGCTGTACTGCCGGCGTGAGATCGCCGCCGAGACCGAACGTGCGCTGAAAAAACGCTGATTCTTCGCATTCTCCCCAAAATAATCGGGGAAAAACGTCGATTTTTCTCACGACCGCGCGCGGTCAAGGCTTGAAAACCTTCCGGTTCTGTGTTATAATAAAGGTAATCATTTGTTCATAAAGGAAGGTTCGCCATGAAAAAAACGCTTCTCTACGCCATCATCGCCGGTATCTGCATCGGGCTTGGCGGCACGGTCTGCCTGTCGGTCGAAAATTCGGTCATCGGCGCCATGCTGTTCAGCATCGGACTTCTGACCATTCTCTCCTTCGGCTTCAACCTCTTTACCGGAAAGGTCTGCTACACGCTCGATAATCCGCCCTCCTACCTCGGCACGCTCGGCATCATCTGGGTCGGCAATCTCATCGGCTCGGTGCTGATGGCGCTGCTCGTCCGCTTCACCCGCGCCTATGCTTCGGTCCATGACAAAGCGGCGGGCATGGTGGAAACCAAGCTCTCCGACGGTCCCGTCAGCATCCTGCTCCTCGCCATCGGCTGCGGCATCTGCATCTACATCGCGGTACAGGCATACAAGACCCAGACCAGCACGCTCAAATGCGTCTTCGTCGTCCTGCCGGTCATGGTCTTCATCCTCTGCAAGTTCGAGCACGTCGTCGCCGATATGTTCTACTTCGCCCTTGCCTATGAGGTCACGTTTGAAACGCCGGTCAGAGCGATCCTCTACCTGCTTCTCATGACCCTCGGCAACTCGATCGGCGGTATGCTCTTCCCCGCGCTGATGAAGCTCTCCGAAAAGAAAGAGAACTGAGCGCCGGATGAAACCGTTTCGGGAATTAGTTTCACAAGTGTAAAAAATATTCTGAATTTTTATTGACAAAACAGACGGTTGGTAGTATAATGTAAACAGCATTATACTGCCGACTTTTTTTGAAATTTTCGATAAATGAGGGATACTATCATGAACATGAAATCGAAGCCGAAGATCGGCGTGCTGTTCATCGGCGCAAAGCGTTTCCGCGCGCTGGGCGAAGGCACGGCCGACGGTACTTACGAGGAGCGCAAGCTCCTTGAATCGAAGCGTTATCTCGACCGCTTCGCCGAATTTGCCGATATCGTTTACGACGGCATCGTTTACGAGCGCGAGGACGTCGAGCGCACGGTCAACCTGTTCTTCACCGAGCGCGTTGACTGCGTATTCGCCATGTATCTGTCGTGGGCAGAGGACTTCACGTGGATCCGCTTCCTCCGTGAGCTTCCTCCCATGCCGATCTTCTTCGCCAGCATCGTGCGCGACAGCTTAAACATCGTCGACACCAACGACGAGAACCAGTTCATCGACTTCCTGTCCGCAGGCGCGCTCGTCGGCGTTCAGGAGGCTTCGGGTTCGTTCCAGCGCTTCAGCCGCGATATGTGCGAGACCTTCATCGGCACGCTCGACGAGGTTGCCGCGAAGTTCAAGATCTTCGCCAAAGCCGCTCACGTCCGCGCCCAGCTCCGCCGCACCAACCTCAGCCTGCTCGCCTGCTACAATGAAGCTATGTGGGCGACCTACGTCGATCCCTACAACATCTTCCAGAAGATCGGTCCCGAGATCCACTTCCTCAGCGTGCAGGAGCTGACCGACGAGGTCGATCAGACGCCTCAGAGTCTTGTGGACGAGCTGACCGCCGACATCGCAAAGAGCTATCGCATGATGCCGAACGTCGACTACGAAAAGTTCAAGGCTTCGGTCCGCGCCTCCTACGCGATGGAGCAGATCGCAAAGAAAGCCGACACCGACCTTCTCGTGCTGAACGATATCGACACCGTTCTGTTCAAGTACGTCGGTCTGCGCCCCGGCTTCACGCCTACCAATAAGGACACCGAAATGGTCACGGTCCCCGAAGGCGATATCGGCGGCGGTCTTGCCGCCTATATCCTCCAGCTGCTTGCAGGCTCCAACGCCAACTTCATCGAGCCTTTCTACATCGACCACGCCAACGGCGCCATCGTCGCCGGTCACGCAGGTCCGAACGACTACCGCGAAGCGCCTGAAAACGTCGTCATCGCGCGCGACGAACGCTTTGCCAAGACCGCGTGGAAGTATGCGGGCGCACCGTTCGCATGGTACGTCTTCCCGGCCGGCATGAAGACCATGCTCCATATGTCCGAAAAGAACGGCGTGATGAAGATGATCTGCACCGTCGTCGAGTGTCTGCCCACCAGGCATTACCTCGCAAGCTATTCGCACGCCAACTTCCGTCATCCCACGATGTCGCCGGAAGAGCTGTTCAACAGGATCCTGCCGAACGGCGTCACCCAGCACTACGGCATCGTCGCGGGCGACGTGACCGCCGAGCTTGAATACGTCGCAAAGCTCTGCGGCTTCGAGTTCGTGAAGATCTGACGCCATGGATCTCGATATCCGGGGATTCGGCGCGGTACCGGACGGGAAAACGCTCTGCACCGCCGCCATCCAGTCCGCCGTCGACCGCTGCACAGCGGCAGGCGGCGGGCGGGTGATCGTCGCGGGCGGACGCTACCTGTTCGGAACGATCGAGCTGAAAGACAATGTGGACCTTCATCTCGAAGCGGACGGCGTTCTGTTCGCCTCGCCGCGCTGTGAGGACTTCCCCGAAACGCCGAAAAAGCACGTCACGCCGCCGCTCTGTCCCCGTTATCAGAGCGCGGGCATGATCGTCGCAGAAGAATGTGCGAACATTTCGCTGACCGGAAAAGGGACCATCGACTGCAACGGCACGGCTTTCATTGAAAAGGTGCCGGAGGGCGAGCATTACTGGATGCCCTACCGCCGCATCGGTCCGGATACGCCGCCGCGCGTCGTCTTCTTCGCCGGCTGCCGGAATGTTCTCATCGAGGACGTGACGATGATCAATCAGCCTGCCGGCTGGTCGTACTGGATCCACGACTGCGACTATGTGACGATCGACCGCATCAAGGTCCTTGCCGACGTCGATTATCCGAACAACGACGGCGTTCACATCAACTGCTCGCGCAATGTCTCGCTGTCCAACTCCACCATCGTCTGCGGAGACGACAGCGTGATCGTCCGCGCCAACAACGTATCGCTCGACCCGTCCGAAAACAAAGTCTGCGAGCGCGTCACCGTTTCAAACTGCACGCTGACCAGTCATTCGAGCGGCATCCGCATCGGCTGGATCTGCGACGGCGTGATCAGGAACTGCGTTTTCTCGAATCTCGTCATCACCGACACCCGCGTCGGGATCGGCTTCTCTCTGCCGCCGCGGAACGGTCCCGAACGCACCTCCGACGAAGGACGCGAGGAGACGCTGATCGAAAATCTTTCCTTCCATAATATCGTCATGGACCGCGTATATACGACGCCTATCCGCATGAACATCGCCGACTGCCCGAACACGCGGGTGAAAGCCATCCGCGGCGTGTATTTCAACGGCGTTCATGCCCGCGCCTGCCGTCTGCCGGAGCTGGCAGGACGCGAAGACTGCCCGATCGAAAACGTCTCCTTCACCGACTGCACCTTCGAGCGCTGCCCGGTCGGAGAGTTTCCTCCCGCCGCCTGCGCGCCCGAAAAAACGGACGAAACCGCTTCGGTCACGCTGTCCCACATCTCGAACCTCCGCATGGAGAACACCTCGTTCACCGTGCGGTAACAAACGCCAGTATTTTAATTATTTAAGGAGAATATCCCATGAGCTTCATGTTCAACCCCTACCCCTACGACGACCCGCTGGCGGTGAACCATATCACCGTTCCCGGTCTCGACAAGAACGAGATCAAGACCTGCCCGACCTGCATCAAAGCAGAGCTTGCCGCAGCCGCAAAGAAGCTCGGCAAGGGCATCATCGCCATCGACGGTTATGTCACCGCTCCGTTCGCACTGCTCGCCGACCTCGCCAAGGAAGCCATCGAGGGCGCCGGTCTCAAGGTGAACGTCATCTGCACCCGCTCGCTCGCCCGTCCTGCCGACGAGCTGAAAGCCGAGCTGCTCGACTATCTCCCCGAAGACCGCAGGAAGGACCCGGTCCTGCTCTACGGCAAGATCTGGGACAAGGGCTATCACGGTCTGATGGATCAGGCGAAGGTCGCGGCCGTTTTAGACGGTGCGAAGACCTTTGACGGCGTCACCCTTCTCGTCGGCAACGGCGCGCTGTCTCCCGATTTCATCGGCTCGGTCGGCTACCGCGTATACGCCGACATCACGCCGAAGCAGGCTGTCCTCAACGTCAAGAAGGGCGGCTATGTAAACTACGGCTGCGACGAGGAGCTTCCGTTCAAGATCGCCATGCGCCGCAACTACTACGTCGATTTTGATCAGAGCTTCAATCTCCGCAAGAGTCTTCTCGAAAACGGCGGTCTCGACCTCTATATCGCAGCCGATCATCCCGACGCGCTGGTCGCCATGCCCGCCGACACGATGAGAATGATCCTCCGCCGCGCGACCGATTACCCGTTCCGCTGCAAGCCGGTCTATCTGGAAGGCGTATGGGGCGGCTACATGACCATGAAGGAGCGCAATCTCCCGAAGGAAATGAAGAACTGCGCGTGGGTCTTCGACCTCATCCCGATGGAAGTCTCCATCGTACTTGATATCGACGGCTTAAAGCTCGAATTCCCGTATTACACGCTGATCGGCGCAAACGGCGAAAAGCTGCTCGGCGAACAGTGCGTGAAGGATTTCCACGGCTTCTTCCCGATCCGCTTCAACTTCGACGACACCTTCCACGCAAGCGGCAATATGTCCATCCAGCTGCATCCGGGCGAGAAGTTTTTAAAGGAAAATTCCAACGAGCTCGGCCGTCAGGACGAGAGCTACTACATCGTCGCCACCGCACAGGACGCGAAGACCTACCTCGGCTTCAAGCAGGACGCCGACATCGACCGGTTCCTCGCCGACATCAAGCGCAGCGAGACCGAGCATACCGAAGTCGACTACCGCAGGTACATCAACGGCGTCGAGTCGAAGCCCGGCGTTCAGGTCATGATCCCGCACGGCACGATCCACGCTTCCGGCCGCAACCAGCTCATCCTCGAGATCGGTTCTCTGACCGTCGGTTCGTACACCTACAAGATGTACGACTACCTCAGAAAGGATCTTGACGGCAATCCGCGTCCGATCCACAGCTACTACGGCGAGCTGAACTTAAACCGCGATATGCGCGAAGACTACGTTTACGCCAACCTCGTCAACGGCGGCAAGCGCACGCTGCGCAAGGGCGACGACTGGGAAGAATATGTCGTCGGCGAATGCGACCGTCTCTACTTCTCGCTGCGCAACGAAAAGTTCGGCGCGAAGATCGAAGACGACACGCAGGATGATTTCCACGTTCTGACGCTGGTCGACGGCGAGGAAGTCGAGATCCGCTCGAAGAAGGACCCGTCCCTCTCGTTCACACAGAAGTTCATGGATATCGTCGTCGTTCCCGCTTCGATGGGCGAATACGAGATCATCAACAAGAAGCCGGGCACAGTCATCGTCGAGCATAAGACGATGCTGAGAAGATAAACGATCGGCTTTCCCGCAGGGGAGCGGACAGGCGTCCGCTCCCCTTTGAAAAGGGAACCGGAAAGGAAGTTCCACCATGAAAAAATACGTCATCGCCATCGACGCGGGCGGCACGTTCTTCAAATCCGCCATCGTTTCGAGCGAAGCGGAGATCGTCGAAGGCTCGATGCTCACCGTTCCCGCCAACAACGACGCTTCTCCCGAAGTCGTCCGCGAGGGCTACCGCAAAACGCTCGAAACCCAGCTTGCCGCGGCGAAGAAAGCGGGACTGACCGTCTCCGCCGTCGCCGTCGACACCCCCGGTCCCTTCGACTATGAGGGCGGTTTCAGCATGATGCAGCACAAGTTCAAGGCGATCTACAACATTCCGCTCCGTCCGTGGATCAACGAGGTCGTCGGGGATCTGCCCGTCACCTTCATCCACGACTCCGCCGCTTTTCTCGGCGGCGAAATGTGGCATTCCCCCTACGGCGAATATAAAAACGCGGGCGGCGTCATGATCGGGACCGGTCTCGGCTTCGCCACCATGCACGACGGCGTGATCCTGCGCAAGCCGGACGGCTCGCCGCTTTACAGCATCTGGGCGCAGCCTTTCACCGACGCATCCAATCCCGCAGGTAAGATCGCCGAGGATTTCGTCTCGGGACGCGGCGTCGCCGCCCGTTATCTGCGCGCGCAGACGAACGCCAAGGAGATCGAACGTCTCGCCTATGCCGGTGATGAGGAAGCGAAGAAGGTCTACGCCGACACCGGACGCATCCTCGCCGCCGTCACCGCTCCCTATCTCGAAAAGGTCGGAGCGGAGATCTTCATTCTCGGCGGTCAGATCAGCCGCGCGCTCCCGCTCTTTGAAAAGGAGCTGACGGAAGGTCTGTCCGGCGTGAAATCGCTGAAAAAGATCACGAGATCCGAACGGCTCGACGTCTCCCATATGCTTGGCGCGGCTTATCACTGCTTCTCGGTGATCGGCTGAGCGCGGCGCATTTCCGTCTCCCGGAAGGTCTCCGACCTTCCGGGATTTTTCGCATTTTCGGAACTGTCAGAAAAAGTTTCATGATTTGCCGTTTTTTTGCCGGAAAGGGTTGCAAAATTCCGAAAAATCGTGTATAATAGAGGAGATTCCGAAACTTTCGGGAAACTTTAGAATAGGGAGCTGAACACTCTGCGCTGTTATCTGAATATCAAGGAAAGCTACGACCGTCTTTCGGTCAGTGAAAAACGCATCGCCAAATTCATTATCGACAATCCGGGCGAGGTCGTCCGTATGCCGATCTCCGACCTTGCCGAGAAATGCAGCACCAGCAAGCCCACCGTCGTCCGTCTGTGCAAGACGCTCGGTTACAGCGGCTACAAGGAGCTGTGTATGTACCTGAACGCCGATATCATGCTCAGCGAAAACGGCGAGATGAGCTACAAGGACCTCTCTCCTGGCGACAATTCCCCCGAGATCGTCTCGAAGGTCGCCGCCAACAACATCAAGGCGATCCAGAACACCATCGAGATCATGGACTACGCCGCCCTCGACCGCGCCGTCGAGCTGCTGGTCGCCGCCCGCCGCATCGACTTTTACGGCGTGGGCAATTCCGGCTTCGTCGCGCTTGACGCGCAGAACAAATTCCTCCGCATCAACAAGCTCGCCACCGCGCAGATCGACCCGCATCTCCAGATCCTCACCGCGTCCAATCTGTCGGAGAACGACGTCGCCGTTTTCATCTCGTACAGCGGCGAAACGCGCGATCTGCTCGATACGATGGAGATCGTCAAATCGACCGGCGCGTCCACCATCAGCATCACCAAGCTCGGCAAAAACTCCCTCTCCGCCGCCAGCGACGTCAACCTGTTCATGGTGTCGGACGAGAGCTTCATCCGCAGCGGCGCGATGAGCAGCCGGATCGGTCAGCTCTGCGTCGTCGACATTCTCTTTTCGATCGTCACCAGCCGTCTCTACAATGAGATCAAGCCCTATCTCGACCGCTCCATGGCAGCTTCAAAGAAGAAGAAAACGCTCAAGGTGTGACTCTTTCCGACAAAGCGCCTCGCCGAAGGGGACGGAGCGGACCTCCGACGGAAAGCCGCGCCGTCCCGTCCCCTTTTTCGTCATGCCCCATACAACATTTTACGCCTGATGCGCTGAATATTTATTCAGTTTCATGCCTTGACAGGTGGGCGGAAAGATGATATAATATTACGGCAATACCGCACAATTCACGGCTTTCGCCTTGATGGCACGCTTGCTTGCATCTTTCCCGTCATACTGTACAAATTTCGTCGGCATAGGAGGTACTATGCCCTCCTCAATTTGTTTCGTCTGACGGGAAATCTGACGGCGC
>JAZRXB010000127.1:0-3286 GCA_045600005.1 Eubacteriales bacterium
GACCGCTTGGCCTCCGACTTAGCGCTGCCAGCAGCACGGTTGAGAGCTTCGGCGCGCGCCGACGGCTTTTATGAGCAAAAAAACAGCATACGCCACCCGCGCCGTGTCGGGACACGGCGCAGATGGCATGGGGATCAGGCAACTTTCTGAACTTCAAAACAGACCTCCGTCCGGTTTCGTCAATTCGCCGCGTCCTTTTCACGCGCCGCGCCGAGGAAGGCGGCAAGACGCGGATTGTCGGGATGATCGAACACGTCGGCGGGACGTCCGTCGACGGCGATCACACCGCCGTCCATGAAGATCACGCGGTCGGATATGTAGCGGGCAAAGCCCATTTCGTGCGTGACGACGATCATCGTCATATGCTCGGCGGCGAGCTGTTTCATGACGGTGAGGACTTCGCCGGTCAGCTCAGGGTCGAGCGCGGAGGTCGGCTCATCGAACAGCAGGATGTCGGGCGAGGTCATCAGGGCGCGGGCGATGGCGACGCGCTGCTTCTGTCCGCCCGAAAGCGAGGAGGGCATGACGTCGATCTTGTCGGCAAGTCCGACCTTGGTCAGGATGTCGAGCGCTTTACGGTTCGCCTCTTCCTTCGACATGAGACGGTTGACCAGCGGCGCGAGCGTCATGTTCTTGCGGACCGAGAGGTGCGGGAACAGGTTGAAATGCTGGAAGACCATGCCGGTCTTGGCGAGGATCCGGTGCAGCTCGCGGTCCTTCACGTAAACGCCGTCGGTGACGAACGCTTCGCCGTCGATCTCGATCGTGCCGCCGTTTACGCGCTCCAGACCGATCAAGGAGCGGAGCATCGTGCTTTTTCCGGAGCCGGACGGACCGATGACAGAAATGATCTCGCCTTTTTCCACATGGAACGTGATATCCTTCAGCACTTCGAGCTGTCCGAAGGACTTTTTCATATTTTTGACGTTAATCAGCATACTATGTACCGTTTCAATAATTCGTTTTCTTTTCGATCAGCGCGAACAGACGGGTCAGACCGAGGATCAGGACCATGTAGATCACTGCCGCGATGAGGTACGGAAAGACGTTCGACAGCGCGTTGACCTGCGCTTTCGCATGGTGCATCAGATCGGCAAGTCCGATGGTCGTGACGAGCGATGTGTCCTTGACGAGGTTGATCGTCTCATTGCTGACCGAAGGGATGGAGACCTTGATCATCTGCGGGATGACGACGCGGATCGTCGTCTGAAAACGCGAGAGCCCCAGCACCTGCGCGGCTTCGTACTGTCCGCGGTCGATGGATTTGATGCCGCCGCGGAAAATTTCACAGAAATACGCGGCGTAGTTGAGCAGAAACGCGACGCACGCGGCCGGGAAACGATCCAGAACGAAAAACTGACCGATGCCCGGAATGAACGGCAGTCCGAAGAAGATGAAAAGCATCTGGAGCATCAGCGGCGTGCTGCGCATGACGAACACATACCCCCGCGCCAGCCAGCGCAGCGGCGCGATCTTGGAAGAAGAAAGAAACGTAACGCCCAGTCCCAGCGGGATAGAAACGATGATGACGATGAAAAACAGCGCGAGCGTGATGCCCAGACCGCCTGCGAGAATTTTGAACGTGTTCAGAATCTGAACCGGCGCGATGAGCGCACAGAACTGCAAGGACTTCGCCTCCCTGAAATCATGAAGTTACAGTAATTATAACATATTATTTTAATTTTGTAAACAGATAACGCGCATTTTATCTGATTATTTTGAAAAAAAGGTTGAAAAAACAGGCGGAGTATGGTAAAATAATGAGGAAAGGTACGAATCGGCGCCATCGGGCGTTATCTCCGGAGGTATGGTCATGACTCATGTTTTTATCGTGAACCCTCAGGCGGGCAAAGGCAGGGAAGCGGAAGCACTGACCGAAAAGATCGACGGAGCCTGCGCCGCTTCCGGCGTGCGGTATGAAATCTACCGGACGACTGCCCGCGGCGACGCATCCCGATTTGCCGCCGAACGGATCCTGAAAAAATCGCCCGGCGAAACGCTGCGCTTCTACGCCTGCGGCGGCGACGGAACGCTCGGCGAGGTCGTGTCCGGCGTGCTGACGGCGGGCGGCGGCGAGCGTTCGCCGGAAGGGGTCGAGGTCGGCTGTGTCCCGATCGGAACGAGGAACGATTTTGTGCGCTGCTTCACGAATACCGCGTTCTTCCTCGACATCACAAAACAGCTGTTGGCTGACCCCGTGCAGATCGACTGCTTCGCCGTAAACGACCGCTTCTCGGTCAACATGGTCAACATCGGCTTCGACTGCGACGTCGTGCTAAAGGCGGCGGAGCTGAAAAAGAAGCGCTTTCTGCCCAAAGGACTCGCGTATCTGATCGGTCTTGTGGTGATCCTCAAGGAAAATCCCGGCAAAATGATCCGCGTCATCCGACCGGACGGGCAGGAGGAGACGCGCGAATTTGAGCTTTGCGCGGTCGCAAACGGCGGCTTCTGCGGCGGAGGCTTTCATTCCGCACCGAAATCGCTGCTGGACGACGGACTTCTCGACATTTCGCTCATCCGCAAGGTGTCAAGGCTGACGTTTCTGCGTCTTGTCGGCGCGTATCGGAGGGGGCGGCATCTTGAAACGAAGCTGGGACGAGCCATCGTCGATTACAAGCAGGCGCGGGCGATCCGCTTTGAATTTGACGGGACGACGAACGTCTGCATCGACGGCGAGATCGTGCCGATGGACAGCATTGATTTCAAGGCGATGCCGGGCGCGCTGTCCTTCGCCGTGCCGGTCGGAACGATGTGCAGCGTGCTGCGCGAAAAGCCGGGAAGCTCGCTCTGATGCAAAAAATCCCTCCCGCTTTGACGCGCGGAGACCGGAAAACGCGCTTTGCTGAAAAAAGCGGGAGCCTGTTCTGTTGAACGAAAAAGACGGAAGCCTGACGGCTTCCGCCTTTTTCATTTGACCGGGTCTAAGACCTCGTACCAGACCTGAGTCGCAGGATCGACGCCTTTCAGCCGCAGATAACAGAGCTGATAATAGGGGTCGTTGTAGGGCATCGTGTACTTGTAGTAGTCGTTGTTCAGGTAGTAAAGCACCAGCGCGTCGCGCGCGTCGTTGGTCTCGCCGGGATGGGCGGCGAGGTAGGTTTCGACCTGCCTGTCATTCAGGCGGTGGACCGGCAGATTGTCGAGGTAGCCGAGCGTGACGCCAGAGAAGCGCGTGAGCGCGACGACGGTCAGCAGGATGAACGCGGAACGTTCGCTCTGCCGCGCGGCATCGCGGCCCGTCAGCAGTCCGATCAGAACGCCGGCGCCAGCCAGCAGAACGAAAATG
>JAZRXB010000128.1:0-12049 GCA_045600005.1 Eubacteriales bacterium
GGCGCTTCGATCGTGAAGGGATATCACTCGGAAGTGGATCTCACTCAGATCTCAGGCATAACGATCTCAATTTCCTTGCCTGCCTCAGCGGATTTTACGATACCGTCGAGGATAGCCTGGTTCTTGATGATCTGGCTGGACGGAACAGGAGCTGCGCCGTTGTTCTTGCATGCGTCGAGGAAGGAACGAACCTTCTTGTAGAACAGACCTTCGCCCTTGTTCTGGATGATCGGAACGACAGTCTCGACTCTTGCGCCGGCGACGTCGTGGTAGATCTTCATCGGGCCGCCGACGGAGCCGTTCCAGCAGTCGGTAGACGGGATGCGGAGAGCGCCCTTCTTACCGAAGATGATGGTGTCACCGGGGGTGTCGACGTGCATAGCCCATGCGATTCTGAAGTCGAGGATGATACCGTCCTTGTCGCCGTACTTGCCGGGCTCGAGGCGGATGAACGCTGCTGCAAAGTCATCGACATTGAAGCGCTTTGCGTCAACCTCAGACTGATATTCCGTGCTGGTTCCGAAGAATGCGGACTTGTACGCGGAAACGGTCTTGGGAGTCGGGTAGCCGATTGCGTTGAGGACCATATCGAGGGAGTAGCATCCGATATCGCCGAGAGCGCCGATGCCGGCAGTTCTCTTCTCGATGAACGTGGAGTTCGGGATGCCGCGGCGGCGGCCGCCGCCGGCCTGGATGTAGTAGGTCTCGCCGAGCGTGCCGGATTCAACGATCTTCTTGATCATCTGCATGTTGGCGTCGAATCTGGGCTGGAAGCCGATGGAGAGGACCTTACCGGACTTCTTTTCAGCCTTGACGATCTCAGCTGCTTCTTCGAGGGTGACGCACATCGGCTTTTCGAGAAGGACGTTGACGCCCTTTTCAAGCGCGTAGATGGTGCACTCTGCATGGGTCATGTTGTAGGTGCAGACGCTGACTGCGTCGAGCTGTTCGTTGTCGAGCATTTCCTTGTGGGTCCTGTAGAAATGAACCTCACCCGGAACGTTCCACTTTTCCTTGAAGGCTTCTGCCTTGCCCGGAATCAGATCAGCCATAGCGACGACTTCGACGTCAGGCATCTTGTTGTACTGCTGGATGTGGGATTCAGCGATCCAACCAGTACCGATGATACCGACTCTCAGCTTTCTGCTGGTATCGATGGCAGCTTCTGCCTTAGCCTGCTGGAACTGGCTTAATACTTCATCAGCCATTTTAGTAATCCTCCGTGTAATAAAGGTTAGTATGCGGACGTGAGATCAGACGCGCCGATCCCGCTTCCGTGTCATACACGTATATTATAAATCATCTTTTCCGATTTTGCAATACATTCGCGGAAAATTCTGAAAAAATTTTCTCCGATTTCCGCGTTCTTGTGGAAACTGACGTCCGGCAGAGGGTACGGCGTGCCGTCAGAGACGGCGCGGCGGCGCAAAAGTCGGAAATTTTCCCGGAAAGCGGCGCGGAAACCGGCAGACAGATGCCAAACGAACGTTCCCTGTACCCTGCTTCCTCCCATGCGGCGGGAAAACGATGAGACCGCCGACGACCTGTTTCCGACGCGCCGTCTTGGGTTTCCTGTATGACGCGGAAACGGCCGCTTTCAGGCGTCAGGCTCATCGTCGAGCGAGACGAGCATTTTCTGTGCGCGGAGGTCGTCCTGCAGGACCCGGATGGGAACGTCCGCGGCGGAACAGCCGCTTCGGACCGCGAGCGCGGCGGCTGTTCCCGCCGCCTGACCGGTACTCATACAGATCGGCATGACGCGGCAGGACGAGTTGACGACGTGCGTCGTGCTGATGCAGCGTCCCGAAAACCAGAGATTATCGCGTTTTTCGCTGAACAGACAGCGGTAGGGGATCTCGTAGTATGGCACATGGCAGCGCTCCTTCGTTTTCGGCGAGTGAAAGGGATTGCCCTCCAGCTCCCATGGGTCGATGAGGTAGCGGGCGATCGTCACGCTGTCGTCGAACCGGCGGCGCGATATGACGTCGGGATAGCTCAGCGTGTACGCCCCGACGATCCGGCGCGATTCGCGCACGCCGAGCTTCGGCGCGATGTCGGTGATGAAAAAGCCCTTTTTCAGCCATTCTTCGGCGATCTCGGGCATTCGGGCAAGCAGCTCTTCGCGGGTCTTCCGCACCGCTTCCGGGTCGGCCGTGTCGGGACATTCGGCGCTCGGACCCCAGATGAGGTATTCGTCCCGGTTGAAGCGGGCGAAGTTCGCTTCATCGGTCCCTCCGTCGAAGCGCTTCAGCGTGAACATCTGCGTGCAGAGCTGAACGCGGCGGTCCGCTGTCATCGGGGCAAAATCCTCATGGTATTCGTCCCACGATTCTCTGCCGTACCGCGTTTCAAGACCTGCCGCTGCCGCGATATCGCCATTGCCGGTCGCGTCGAGAAACGCTTTTCCGTACCAGACCGCACGGTCGGACGAGACGGCTTCGACGCGGGCATCGTCTGTCGTGACCGCGGTCAGCCGCTGACCGGGAAAGACCGTGACGGGAAGCCCTTCGAGCAGCGAATAGACCGCCGTCAGATAGCTCCCGAGCCGGAAACCGTTGTTTCCCGCCGATTCGGGATTCAGTTCCGCCATCTTCATGCACAGCTCCGCCCGTATTCCCGCGAAGGGACTGCTGCAGAAGACCTGTATGCGGCAGTCGACCGGCGTCCCTCCGATCGTCTCGTCTTCTTCGATCAGCGCGGTGTACAGACCCTTCCGTCCCGCCGCAGCCGCCGCCGCGATGCCGGACACGCCTCCGCCGCAGACGACCAGATCAAAATGATGCTCCGTCATTTTGCGGACACCTCCTCGAACAGCCTGAACAGTCTGTCGTAATAGCTGTTCAGTCTGCTCTCGTTGGCGGCGTACCATGAGGTCAGGTTCGTGTTGTCGGTGAGCAGTAACTGCGTGACCGGAAGCAGGATCCCTTCCCATCCGTCGTAGATGTAGCCGAAATCGTAGACGCGGCTCTGCATGATCGTGTCGAGCATTTCGACCGATTCGTCGTCGCGGGTGTATTTGTATTTCAGCGCCAGCTCGTAGTAGGCGGGAACGACGTTTTCCTTTGTGTCTCTGCACAGCGCTTCGACGATCGTGCCGACGAACGCGAGGTCCTTTTCGGTCTTCGGGACCGCCATCGCCGAGTGCCTTCCGTCGACCGGGGTGTAATACTGTCCCTGCGCTTCGTCGTACATCGGGTAGGGGAGCATTCCGAACGCCGCGTCACGGTCGCGGAAGCGCGTATAGCTTGCCTCGACGTAGCCGTTGGCGAACATCGCCTTACCCGCTTCAAACATGACGTAGCCGAGCGTGTTGTCGTGCGACACGTCGTAGCAGACGTCGGGATTGCCGGTCAAGAAGGTGATGACGCCGGTCAGCTTGTCGATCGCCTTTTCGCTCATGAACGTGAAGGACAGTCCGCCGTCGCTGCTTCGGGTCATGAAGGGATTGTCGAATGCCCAGCAGTAGTTGACGACCGACGTACCCTTGCCCGAACAGAAGCCGTAGAAGTCGTCAAGGTCGCGGTCGGCGTCGCCGTCGAGGTCGCGGTAGGTGTTTTTGATCAGCGTTTTCAGCCGGTCGAACGTCCACTTTCCGTCCCGGACGGTCTGATAGAGATCGGATATGCCGCATTCCGCCGCCTGCGTTTTGTCGAAGAAGACACAGTAGGCGTTGCCCATGGTGTTGAGGAGCAGGTCGCCGATGGCGACGAAGGTCGTGCCTTTATAGGTCAGGTCGTTCTGTACGCTGGGCGACCACCAGTCGTGTGAAAAATCCACGTTCGGGATATCATACCAGTTGTAAAAGACGTTTTCCAGCGACATCGCGCCGAGCTGGACGACGTGCTGGACGAGCAGGTCGAAGCTGTCGTCTCCGGCAAGGATCGAGCTGACCGCGTTTTCACGCAGATCGCCGTCCGCGCCGCCGTTCATGATCTCAAGTCGGACGCCGTACTCCTCCTCGACGCGGGCGTTGCGCTCGAACACCGCGTCGTTGACGATATCGCCGGTCATTTCGCCGCTGGCAAGATCGGTGAGACCGTATTCAAAGCTGAGGATGCGGAAGGACCTGCCGTCATAACGGATGTGCGGCGCTTCGGTTTCGGCGGCGTCCGGCGTGCTTTCGCCGCCGGCGGTCGTCTCCGCCGTCCCGCCGTTTCCGCAGGAAGCCGCGCCGAGCGTCAGCAGGGATGCGAGGAAAAACGAGAGATTTCTGAGCTTGTTTGATTTCATGGGATCATGCCTCCGTCTCATATGATTTTCACATTTATCATAACACGCCGCGCCCGTCTTTCACTATAACAGAACGGGTCAAAAATAGAACGTTTTCAGACAGTTTCCGGCAGAATCACGCGCATGTCCCGCCGATCCTTGACGCGAAGCATATTCTGTGATAAAATAAAGAAAAATCCATGAAGCGGGGAATCGATATGGGCATTGCGGCGACCATTGAGCTTGACTGGGGCAATCCCGATCAGGACGAATTTTCGGTGACGGTGCAGAGCGGGAACGGGACGGAGGGAAACGGCTGTCCCGAACACTGGCACGACTGTTTTGAGATCCTTTACTGTACCGCCGGTGAAAGCGGCGTGGTGATCGAAGGGAAGCGGTTTCTGCTGCACCGGGGAGAGCTTGCCGTGATCCCGCCGCGCGTCACGCACTATACGAATCATCCCGGCGCGAAGCCGTTCGAGGTCATCGTGTTCGGCTACGGCGAGTCGGTCATCTGCACGGCGGACAATTCGCTCCTCAATCTGCGGTATCTGACGCTGTTCCGCTCGAACGTCGCCGCCTCGGGCTGGATTTTGAACGATTCGGACAGGACGCGCAGGATGGGCGCGCTGATCGAAGAGGGACGCGAAATTTTCGCGTCCGATTCGCCGACCCGTCCGCTTGAAATGCGCGCCTGCATTCTGCATCTTCACGCGCTTCTGTATACCGGCTTTCTGTCCACCGGCGCGCACAGTCCGAAGGAACAGCTTAGGTATCTGACCGAAGCGCAGACCTTCATCGTGGAGCATCTGAGCGCGCCGATCTCGCCCGCCGACGTTGCGTCGCATCTGTACATCAGTCAGAGTTATCTCTGCCGCCTGACCAGACGCAGCTTCGGTCTGACCGTGAATCAACTCATCATGCAGTTCCGGCTGAACGAGGCGAAGCGGCTTCTGATCGAGCGTCCCGACCTGAACGTGACCGAGATCGGCGGGCTTGTCGGGATTCCCGAAACGTCTTATTTCATCAGACAGTTCCGCCGGAGCGAGGGTCTGACGCCGCTCGCATACCGGCGTGCGGAGCAGAAAAGCGTTCCGTCCGGGAAGACCGGAAAAACGAACTGACGGCGGAAACGACCGGAACGGACGAAAAATTCCCCGGCGCGGAAAACAGTGTTTTCCGCGCCGGGGAAACGATCTTTTCGGGTGAGGTCTGCCGATAAGCGTCGGACGCAGCCGCGTACAGGCGTATCGGAGAGGAGGTTTGGTCTGCCGATTATTTCACCGTGATGCGCATGACATGACCGCACTGACCGTCGTAAGGGTTGCCTTCCAGCACCGGCTGAGGGATGATACGCTCGTGAACGGCGCCGTTTTCGTCGGTGTAGGTGCCGTGGATCTCGGTGTAGAACGCGCTGTGGCGGTGTCCGCAGAACACGCCGCGCACGACGTCCGCGTTCTCGGTGATCAGACGGTAGACCTCCTTTGTCGCGTCCGATTCGTCCCGGTCCGAGCCGCCGATCAGCTCGCGAAGGAAGGTGCGGACCTTCGAGTCGTAGATATGGAACGCAGGGATCGCGTCATCCTCAGCGGGACCGCGCGTTGCGATCGGCTCATGCTCGAAGATCAGAAGAGCGAGATTTTCCGCGCGGGCGCGGGCGATGTCGGCTTTCAGCTTTTTCACCTGAGAGGGACGGTAGCAGGAGCATCCGTTGTCGAGCGCGACGACGAGCGCCTTGTCGCCGATCACTCTCGATTCATAGAAGATGTCGTGCTTCCACTCTCTGGCGAGCCAGCAGAGACGTTCCTCGACCGAAAGCTCGTTCGGCTTGCCGGTCTGCATTTCGCGGGTCACGTCGTGACCGCCGAGCGTGATCAGCGCGTCGGGAACGACGTCCCAGATCTCGCGCTTCGTCAGCTCCATCGCGCCGCGCGTCTGGTAGTCGAGCGTATCGCCGGTGACGACCACGCAGTCGAAGAGCTTCGCGTAGGAGATCGCGTTCCGGATGCCCGTGACCGACGCGGCGTCGTGCAGCCATTTGCGGCAGGTCTTCGTGTAGGCAAGCTCCTCGTCGGCGAGGTCTTCCTCATTGCAGTAATTGAAGTGAACGTCGGTGATCTGGACGATCTCGACCGGATTGCCGCCTTTGCCGATGTCGATGACGGTGCGGCGCTCATGCACACCCGATTCGGTATAACGCCAGATGCAGGTTTCGGGATGATCGGGCGAGCCGTGGAAGATCTCAGTCGGCTTTGCGAGCGCTTCGCGCCGTGCTTCAAGGTTGTTCATGTAGATTTCCTCTCTTTAACTTTATTGTCCCGCCGTTTTCCGGTATTCCGCGGGAGTGAGACCGGTGAAATCGCGGAAGATCTCACGGAAATAGGTCGTGGAATGGAAGCCGCAGGCTTCGGAGATGGCGTCGGCGGACAGCTTTCCTTCACGCAGAGCGGCGGCGGCTTTTTCGACCCGGACCTCGTTGCGGTAGCGGATGGGGGTCGTATTCAGCTCGTCCCGGAACAGATGGTGCAGGCGCGACGGGCTGACGCAGCAGACCGACGCGAGATGTTCGATCTCAAAATCCTCGGTGTAATGCGATTCGATGTAGTCGAGCGCGGTCTGAAGCGCGGGGTTGCTCCGGCGGCGCGGTTCGGTCTTCATATAGGGCAGCACGTCGGCGAAGAAATCGTAGTAGATGCCCAGCGCACGGATCTTGTTTACCCGCTCGTCGGTGGCGAACAGATCGAAGATGCGGCGGACCTTCTCATACACCGCCCCGTTCGACAGTTCGGGGATGTACTGCATCGGGCAGGACTCTCCGTCGACGGCGAGCATGGGCCTGTCCGCGATGATGTGCATACTGTAATACTCGATCTCGGGCGTTCCGGTCCAGACCGAGCTGTAACGGATGCCGACCGGCAGGTAAAACAGGCTGTTTTCTCCCATCGTGATCTTTTTTCCCATTGACGAGAGCGTGACCGAGCCTTTGACCAGAAAGCCGAAGCTCGAATAGTTTTTTCCCGCGTCCGCGTGGTAGTAATGCGAGCTGTCGAAGCGGGAGCGCTGGACCCAGAACTGCGACATACAGAGCTTTTTTTCATAGAGCGGACTGCAATCATTCGTTTCCGGCATGGGGAGGCTCCTTTCCGAATATGGTCTGAAACAGCAGGATTGTTTCGTTATTTGACAGTATAGCATATTTACCTTGCGTTGTCAATATGGTATAATAGAATCGGGATCCATCTCTTTATAAGAAAGGCAAGGATATGAAAAACCGCAGAATCGTTTTCATGAAACCGAATACCGCCGAGCTGCTCGAAAACGAGCTGACCCGCGTTCCCGGCGCGGGCGAAGCGCTCGTGCGCACCGACTTCACCGCGATCAGCGCCGGGACCGAGCGCGACAACCTGAAAGGCGAGCCGAATCTGAATTCCCGCGCCTATGCCGAAACGAAATTCCCGCGTCAGCTCGGATACAGCGGCGTGGGGACCGTCATCGAAGCCGGTCCGAACTGTAAGCACGTCAAGGCCGGCGACCGCGTGGTGATCTACTTCGGCACGCACAGCGAGTGGCAGGTCCTGAACGAAGCGAACCTGTTCCCGCTTCTGTACGACGACATTTCCTCCGCCGAAGCCGCGCTGCTCGTCATCGCGGGCTTCCCGGCTGAGGGTGTGCGCAAGACCCGCCTTGAATTCGGCGAATCGGCGCTGGTCATGGGACTCGGCATCCTCGGACTGATCGCCGTTCAGCTCTGCAAGGCGGCCGGCGCGGTCCCGGTCATCGCCGCCGACCCTGACGAAGCCCGCCGCGCGCTCGCGCTGAAAACCGGCGCGGACTTTGCGCTCGACCCGACCGCTCCCGATTTCCACGAGCAGGTGAAGGCGCTCAACTTCGGCAGGGGCGTCGATATCGCGGTGGACGTCGCCGGACGCGCCGACGCGACCTCGAACGCGATGGGCTGTCTCGACGTCTTCGGGCGCGTCACGCTGCTCGGCTGCACGCGCCATCACGGGGAGTACGACCTGTACCACCTCGTTCACGGCAACGGCACGACCGTCATCGGTGCGAACAACTCCGCCCGTCCGTCGGTTGAATCCCGTCCCGGCAACTGGACTGCCATCGACGACAACCGCGCGCTTCAGAAGCTCGTTCACACCGGACGCATCGACTTGAAGCCGCTGATCAATGAGATCCATTCTCCCGTCGACGCGCCGGAGGTCTACGACCGCCTCGCGTTCGCAAAGGAGTTCCCCATCGGCGTGCTGTTCGACTGGACAAAGCTGCGCGAAGTGAATTAAAGAGGAAGATATCATGAAAAAACTCAGAATCGGACACATCGGCACGTTCCACGATCACAGCGACCAGAAGCTCCGATGCGTGGCGCGTTTCCCGGAGCTTTTCGAGGTGGTCGGCATCGTTGAGGAGAACGAGGAGCGCCGCCGCGCCATCGAACACACGAAGCCATACTGCGACTACCCCTTCATGACCGAGGAGCAGCTGTTCAACGCGGGCGTTGACTGTGTGATGTGCGAGGGCTTCGAGCTGGACCTTCCGTTCGCGGCGAAGCGCTGCATCGAGAACGGCATTCCGGTACACTGTGACAAGCCCGCAGGCGAGGACCTTGCGGTCTTCAAAGAGACGCTGGAGCTTGCGAAGGCGAAGAACGTTCCGTTCCAGATGGCGTATATGTACCGCTACAATCCCGCCGTACAGGACTGCTTAAAGCTCGTGCGCGACGGTGTGCTCGGCGAGATCTTGAACGTCACCGCTGTCATGAACACGGCGCATGACGCGAACAAGCGGGCATGGCTCGGCGCGTTCAGAGGCGGCGATATGCTGTTCCTCGGCTGTCACATGGTCGACCTGATCCATCTGATGCAGGGAACGCCCGAAAAGATCACGCCTTACTTAAAGTCGAGCGGTCTGGACGGAAACACGTCGATGGACCAGACGACCGCGATCCTTGCATACAGGACCGGCTTTTCCATCGCACAGGCGAACTCGACCGAGATCGGCGGCTGGGGAAGACGTCAGCTCGTCGTCTGCGGCAGCGAGGGGACCTATGAGATCTGCCCGATCGAGCGTCCGATGAAGACGAAATACACGCATATTTCGTTCCATCAGGGCTACCAGGACCGCCATGTCGAACGCGACCTGCCGCCCTTCAACGACGCGGTGGAGCGCTACGACGGACTGATGACCGACTTTGCCCGCATGGTGCGCGGCGAGATCGAGAATCCGTTCAGCTATGAATACGAGTATCAGACCCAGCGCATGGTACTGGCGGCGTGCGGCTTCGACGTGGATTTCCGCAGCGCGTTCGTTCTGTAAAGGAACCATGAAAACGCGGAATGAGGCGGATTTCGGCGAAACTCCCGTCCGACCGGCGTTTTCCTCCGAAAAAGTTATGAATTTGAAGAAATGAGGTAAAACAAATGAAAGCCATTTTAGTCAACCCCGATAAGTCTCTGGTCTGGACCGACGTGCCGGACCCCGTCGTCGGCGAGGAAGACGTTCTCGTTGAGATCCACTGTGCGGCTCTGAACCGCGCCGACCTGATGCAGCGCGACGGCGATTATCCGCCTCCTCCCGGCTGCCCGGAATGGATGGGTCTCGAGATCTCCGGCGTGATCGTCAGGATGGGCAGGATCGCCGAGGAAAAGTCGAACTACAAGCTCGGCGATAAGGTCTGCGCCCTGCTGGGCGGCGGCGGATATGCCGAGTACGCGAACGTCAAGTACGATATGCTGATGCCCGTTCCGAAGAACCGCACGCTCGTCGAAGCGTCCGCGATGCCCGAAGCCTACTGCACCGCTTACCTGAACCTCTTTATCGAGGGCAAGGCAAAGGCGGGCGACACGCTTTTAATGAACGCAGGCGCGAGCGGTCTGGCGTCGGTCGTCATTCCGATGGCGAAGGCGTTCGGTCTGCGCGTCATCACGACCGTTCTGTCCGCTGAGATCGCCGAGAAGGTAAGGCCCCTCGGCGCGGACATCATCGTCGATACCTCGAAGGAGGATATCGCCGAGGTGCTGAAAAAGCAGCTCGAGGAAGGTCATCCGGTCGACGTTGCCATCGACTGTCTCGGCGGCTCGTACATGGGCGGCTGCCTGCCCTATCTGTCCCACGGCGCACGCTGGATCATGATCGCCGCGCTCGCCGGACGCTTCACCGAGATCGACCTCAAGAACATCTATGTCCGCAACGTCCGCATCATCGGCTCGACGCTCCGTTCGAGAACGCCCGCGTTCAAGGCCGAGCTGCTGGCGCAGCTCGTCCGCGACGTATGGCCGAAGGTCGAAGCCGACCTGATGAAGCCGTCGATCTACAAGGTGCTTCCGATCGAACAGGCAGAGGAAGCGCACGCGATCTTACAGCGCGGCGAGAACGTCGGCAAGGTCGTTCTGACCGTTCGGTAACGGGAGAAAAGGACTGCCCGCTGAACCGCAGAACGGCTCAATGCTGAATCGCAGAAAGGTTCAGCGGGGAACGGGGAACCGGTTCAATGCGGAAGCGGTCCCTGCATGAAAGAGAGGACATTATGGCAAAGAAAAAGATCCTGGTTCTGGGCGGGACCGGCGCGATGGGCGTCTATCTTGTCCCGGAGCTTGTGCGCATGGGGTATGCGGCGGACGTCGTTTCGTTCGACCGCATGGAATCTGACAACCCCGATTTACGGTACATCCAGACGAGAAACGCGAAGGACCCGGCTTACATCGAGAATATCATGAAGAACGATTACGCCGGAGTCGTCGATTTCATGATCTACGGCACGCAGGAATTTAAGGACAAGTTCCGTCTGTTCCTTGACCATACCGATCACTATATCTATCTGTCCTCCTACCGCGTCTATGCGAACGAGGAGCATCCCATCCGCGAGACCTCGCCCCGTCTGCTCGATGTGGCGACCGACCCGGTCTATCTCGCGTCGGACGACTATTCGCTCCACAAGGCGCGCGGTGAGGAGACGCTGAAGGCCTCCGGTTACAGCAACTGGTCGGCGATCCGTCCCGCCATCACCTACTCGAAGCGCCGTTTCCAGCTCGTCACGCTCGAAGCAAAGACGCTGATCCCGCGCGCAAGGGAAGGGAAGAAGGTCCTTCTCCCTGCCGAGGCGATGGGCGTCGAAGCCACGATGTCGTGGGCAGGCGACGTGGCGAAGATGATCGCGCGTCTGCTGTTCAACCCGGCGGCTTACAAGGAGGTTTTCACGGTCGCCACCTCCGAGCATCACACGTGGGAGACGGTCGCGGGCTATTACAAAGAGCTGATCGGCATGGAGACGCTTCCGATTCCCGCCGAGGAGATCTATCCGATCCTCTGCGACCCGTCGGCGCCCTACTACATCACGGCGCGCTGGCAGGTCGAGCTTGACCGTCTGTACGACCGCGTGATCGACAACTCGAAGATCCTGACCGTCGCCGGCATGAAGCAGTCCGAGCTGACGACGCTGTACGACGGTCTGAAACGCGAGCTTGCCGCGCTTCCGAAGAATGTGAACTTCGGGCGTGACGACATCGGTCCGCGCATGGACGCTTATCTCACAGCGCACGGGCTGAACTGAACTTGATCAAATCCGTTCTCCCGTTCCGGATATCGGAACGGGAGAACTTCCGAAGACAACAGAGCAGGATGGTTTACGGACTTCTGACTTGATAAAGCTGGGTATCTGATCATACAGATATGACGGAATGAAATTACGGCAGAAACCTGCTAAGAAAAGTCAATAGGTAAATCGAAAATTTTCAAAAAAGTTTTCAATGGAAAAAGGCATAGCAAAAAAGAGGTGAAGAAGGACGTTTTTTTCGCCACCTCGAAGATATTCGGTTTCATAGACTATGCG
>JAZRXB010000129.1:0-4503 GCA_045600005.1 Eubacteriales bacterium
TGCTTATTTTCCGATGTGTTCGAGCAGCCATGCGTTGCGGTCTTCGAGCCATTTGCGAAGGAACGCGACGTTCGCGTCGTAGTCGCCCTTCGACTCGCCGCCGTAGATGCTGTACTGCGCCATGATGTCCCAGCCTGCGCCGTCCTTTTCCTTCGAGTATTCGCGGGCAAAGGATGCGCCGTTGGCTTCGAGCAGACGGTCGATGCGGTTCTGTCCGAGCGCGTTGTCCCGATACAGATTCTCGATCATCGGCTGAAGCTCCTTGTAGCGGTCCTGTACGCGCTCTGCAAACTCTTTGCTTCCGTCGAGCAGGAGCTTCCACCAGCCCAGGTTCATGCGGAGCCCGTGCGTGCTGTCGTTCGATTTGTCGCCATAGCCGTGTGAATTGTGATAGTTATAGTAGTTTTCTTCCTCGTGCGTCGTGCTGACGTTGCCGCAGCACAGGTCGAAATCCCACGCCGGTCCCGCGCAGAGCATTCCGTCCTTGACGTAGAAGTAGAGTGATTTGTGATAGCCGTCCACATCCTTGAACAGCTCCATCATGCAGTACAGATCGACGAACGATCCCACGTCGATGTACTTCTTATATTCGCTTTCCTTCCCGGTCAGCATGGCTTTTTCGGCTTTGGCGATCAGGTCGGTCAGGAATTTTTTCTGCGCCGAGGTCGGTTCCTCCGGCGTATCATAGTAGATCGGCACGCCCTCGCCCGACACGAAGCTCCAATTGCCGAACGGCGTGACCTCCAAAATGAACTCGTTTTTGTCAGCGTCGATGCCGACGCGGTTCTTTCCGTCCGACACCGGCTCGCAGCAGAGATAGTTTCCCCTGTATTTGCCGTTGACCCAGACCTCGCAGTATTCGCATTCGGACGTGTAGCGAAGCCCCATCTCCCGCGCGAAATCGAGCGACAGACGGTTCCTCAGCATCGTCCGGTCGTACATATTGGCGAGCAGGCTCCACTTTTTGCCTTCCTCCATGCCGAACAGCGAGACCGAATCGGGAAATTTGATGTTGTACGGCTTTTTCGCGCCGTTCGCGGTGCTGTTGCCGCGTATCTTGGCGGTAATGGGACTTTCGATGACCTCGCCGTTCCAGATGACCGTGATCTGTGCGTCGCGGTAGTTTTTGTCCATGGTGTCCGGCAGCGTGAGACAGATCACCGGATAGCTTCCGCGGTAGCTGACCGCCAGCGCGTCACGCGCCGCTTCAAACTCCGCGAACGCTTCGTCGGAGACCGAGCCCGGATCCAACAGTTCGGGATAGCAGGCGTTCAGCGCGTCGAAATAGCGCTGGCGTACCGCATCGTCGTAGAACGAACCCGGCAGCGGAAGCGTCGTGTCAAGAAGGATCGCCTTGCGCTCCTCGATGGAATAGACCTTCCCGTGATACGCCGTTTCAACGGCTTCGGTTTCCGTCTGACCGGACGTCCCGTCCGTTCCGGCAGAGCCGCAGGACAGGACGGCAGACGCTCCGACAAGCGCCGCCATGCACAGCGCGGTGACTTTGAGATGTTTCATGTCCTTCCCCTTTTCGTCGGATATCCTGCCCGCGCGTCTGCGCCTTACGAGCCGACGCGCGCCCGTCTGACCGCGGCGGCTGCGAGGATCTCCCCGCGCTCGTCGTAGGGCAGACGCTCGCCGTTCACGATCTGATAATCCTCGTGTCCTTTTCCGGCGAACAGGATGCAGTCGCCGGGCAGCGCGTGTTCGACGGCGTACTTCACCGCCTCGCCGCGGTCCGGGATCGAAACGAACGGACAGGATACGGCAGAAACACTCGCTTCGATGTCCCTGATGATGTCCATCGGCGGCTCGGAATCGGGATTGTCGCTGGTCAGGACGCAGAAGTCGGCGAGCCGTCCGGCGATCTCGCCCATTTCGGTGCGCCGCAGCTTCGTCCGCCCGCCGACCGAACCGAACAGTACGATCAGCCGCTTCGGCTGATAATGCCGGATGGTCTCAAGCGCCGCCTTCATCGAAGCGGCGTTGTGCGCGTAGTCGATGATCATCGAAACGCCGGGCAGCGCGTCGATCAGCTCGAAGCGTCCGCGCACAGCCGCCGTTTCGAGCGTTTCCCGCATGATCTGCTCCGGTACGCCCATGCGAAGTCCGACCGAGATCGCCGCCAGCGCGTTGTAAACGCTGAACGTACCCGGCATCCGAAGCGTATAGACGCTTTCATGTCCGAGCATCCGGCAGCGGAAGCGCTCGCCGAACAGCCCGCCTTCCTTCCACGACTGTAAATCGTGACCGAAGACGTCGCTCGAAACGGCGGGGTCGATGCCGAAGGTCGAATTGATCGAGGTCGAATTCTTCACCATATCGGTGTAGTGAGGGTCGTCGCCGTTGAAAATGCCGTAGCGGCACTGACGGAACAGCTGCGCCTTGCAGCTCATATAATGCTCGAAGGTCGGATGCTCCGCGCCTCCGATGTGATCGTGCGAAAGGTTCGTGAACACGCCGATGTGGAACGACAGCCCCTCGATCCGGCGCATATAGACCGCCTGAGACGAGACCTCCATGACGACCGCCGAGATCCCGGCGTCGATCATTTTCCGGAACGACTTGTGCAGCTCATAGCTTTCGGGCGTCGTGTTGACGGTCGGCGTGCGCTCGCCGCAGATGACGATGCCGGTCGTGCCGATCGAAGCGGTCGGGATCCCGCCCGCGTTGAGAAGGTCGTATATCAGCGACGTGACCGTCGTCTTGCCCTTCGTGCCGGTCACGCCGATCAGTACAAGCGAACGGGCGGGATAGCCGAAGAACGCCGCGGACGCGAGCGCAAGCCCTCTGCGCGTATCGGGCGTGACGATCTGTACCGCGTCGGACGGCAGCGTCAGACGGCGCTCGGCCAGAAACGCCCGGCAGCCGTGCTCATAGGCGGACGCCGCATAATCGTGTCCGTCCGACGCGGCGCCGACCAGACACACGAACATGACCCCTGCCGCCGCCTTTCGGGAATCGTACACGATCTCCGCGATCTCCGTTTCGTCAAGGACGCTCTGCGCGGAATCGGACGTAAAGGAAAGGTCGGCGAGTACAGCGGATAATTTCATGAAATGGACTCCTTTGGTTCGGGATACGCTGATCAGACCGTTTTCGGCGGAACAGACCGGCGTTTTTCTCACAGCGGCTCAGTCGAAGACCGACTTTTTTCCGCAGGCGTGGATGGTGGACAGCGCGAGACATTCGAGCGGGTCGACGTAGTATCCGCCGAGCTTTTCGGTCTTCTTGACGAGTGACAGCTCCGTGCAGCCGAGGATCACCCGCTCGCAGCCGAGCGTGCGCATATAGTGCGTGATCTCGTAGAAGCTCTCGGTGTCGACCGGTATCCCTTTTTTGACCTGACCGTAGATGATCTCCATCACCCGCGCCTGACGCGCCCCGTCGGGTACGACGCAGGAAATGGCGTGCGCCGCGCAGTAGCGCTGATAGGTCTCGGACTTCACCGTGCCGTCGGTGGCGAGCAGTCCGAAGCGCTCCACGCCGTCGTGCCGCATGGTCTTCACGGCTTCCTCGATGATGTTGAGGATCGGCACCCCGACCGCTTCGGCGAGCGCGTCGTAGAAATAGTGCGCCGTGTTGCAGGGAATGGCGAGCAGGTCCGCTCCATAGGCGACGAGCTTTTTCGCGTTCGGGATCATGCTCGACAGCGGATTTTCGTCGGATTTTCCGAGGATATAGCTCGTGCGGTCAGGCGTGGACGCGCAGCTTGAGATCACGACGTCAAGATGCTCCTGATCGCAGCCGGCTTTCGTCAGCGAGGTCAGCAGCTCGTAGAAGTAGACGGTCGACATCGGTCCCATTCCGCCGAGGATGCCGACCAGCTTACTGTTTTCCATAATACTTCCTGAACTTTCCGTAGTGGTTGTACCCGTGCATCAGGAGGAAGAACAGACGGCGGGGATTCATGCAGGTGTCGGGACGGTACCAGAGCGAAGGATGCGCTTTTCCGGCTCTCGCCAGCGCCTTTGCGCGCTTCACCATGCCCTTGTCGCGGCAGTAGCCGTAGACGACGCCCTTCGGCACGCTGTGCCACAGCACCTCGCGGCTGCAGAAGACCGTCTCGCCGAGCGGCGTGTGCTTCACATAATCCTCGACGATATACCGCGCGACGTTCTGCCCTGCGCTCGTGACGTAGTAGTTGCTCCGTCCGAGCCGGAGGTTGATCTCGAACGCGCGGAACGTTCCGTCACGCTCGTCGTATTTGATATCGAAATTCGAGTAGCCGACAAAGCCGAGTTCTTCGAGATATTCCCTGAACTGCTGCATCAGGGCGGCGTTCGGCTCGGTGATGATCGCACAGTGGTTGCCCATGCCCTTCGGCGTGTGTTCTTCGAGCAGCACGTGACCGAGACACATCATCTTCACCCTGCCGTTCCGATCGGAATAGGCAGTCAGCACGCGCATTTTCGAGTCGTCGCCCGGGATCATGTCCTGTAAAATGATCTTTTCGGGGTAGCCCGAACCGTAGATGCGGCGGATGATGATCTCCGCCTCGCC
>JAZRXB010000130.1:0-6070 GCA_045600005.1 Eubacteriales bacterium
GGTAGAGCGTCAGCAGCTGCCGCTCGTCTGCGGACAGGTCGGACGGCAGGGGGAGACCGTTCCGGTCGACGTCGTAGCCGGACAGCCACGCCGGGTGGACGTTCAGCGTTTCGGCGAGCGTGAGCAGACGCGACAGGCGCGGCGTATTGGTCCCGTTTATGTACTGGCTGACGGCGGATTTCGGAATGCCGGTGCGGCGGGCAAGCTCGCTCTGCGTGACGTTGTTTTCACGCAGGGCGCGGGCGAAACGGATAGAGAATTCTTCCATGATCGGATCATCCTTTCTGATCGGAAAGTTCAGAAAATATGAACTTCTGAACCTATTATATCTCATTTTGTGCAGAAAATCAAGCATTTTCGGAAAAAAACAGCGGAATTTTGTCAAAAGCCTTGACAGGATTCCGGCTGAATGTTATAATTGGTTCAGAAATTCTGAACTGCGTCCGTTTCGATCAGGAGAGACGGCGTTTCTTATCGGCAGAAAGTTCAGAAAATCTGAACAACGCGGATATACGCACAATATCAGGAGGGATACGATGAAGCTGTACAGTTCCAATCACTTTGCATTGACGGAGATCAGAAAAATGGGGAAGAAGGACATCGGCGGCATACTGTGCTTTGAGGGTCTGCCGTCGCTTTACGGTTCGGACAAGGAGGTGCTGGCGCTGGAGGACGGCGTGGTTTTACAGGCGGGGCAGTGTCCGGACCGGACCATGCGGGACTTCCGGCGCGGCTGTGTCGTGACGATCTCGGGTCACAACGGCGTGAGCATCACCTACGGCAGGCTGGCGCACAATCTAGTCGAGCGGGGCGAGTACGTCCACTGCGGGCAGGTGATCGGCATCGAGGGCGCGACCGGAAGCGGCTCGGAGGAGTATCTGACGCTCGAATTCCGGCGGAACGGGCGGCGGGTCGACGGCTGCGGTTATCTCGGCATCGAGCAGAAGCCCTGCGAGTACCATCCGCCGGTCTGTTCGCCGGGCGACATGGTGGCGGAGCTTTGCGGGCTGACAGAGGGGCAGCGGAGCAGCATCGACGCCTGTCCGGATTCGGGCGAGATCTGGTCGCGTCTGCTCGACAAGCTGAACGACAGCTTTTACAACGGCGGAACGTGGCTCTGCCGGGACGGCGGAACGGGTCGGCGCGGAAGAGCTTAAATCGAACGACAAAATTTAAGGCAATACCGCACAATTCACGGCTTTCGCCTTGACGGGGCGCCTGCCTGCATCTTTCCCGTCATACTGTACAAATTCCGTCGGCATAGGAGGTGCTATGCCATCCGGGGTTTGTTTCGTCTGACGGGAAATCTGACGGCGCAATCGCACCATCAGAACTGTGCGGTATTGCGTTAATGAAACCCGTGCCGGCGTCTTCGGACGCCGGCACGGGTTTTATCAGGAACAGGAAAAGCGGGACTGCATATGCTGTGGATGGGACGGGACGGCACGTTTCCCGTCTCAGTTTATCAACGGAGGTTGATTTTATGTGTGACAACCACAACGGCGCCCCGCGTCAGGGCTTCGGGTTCGGCGGTCAGGCGGGCGGCGTGCTGATCGACACCTATCAGGTGTTCGACAGCTGCCGCGACCGCGACTGCTTTGAGGATGTGCGCTGCTATCTCGACGAGCTGGGACAGAGCGTGATCGAGCATACGGGTCAGGTGCGCATCCGTTCGGCGGAGATCGTCTCGTCGACGATCCGCGTCGAGCCGGTCCAGCTGTCGCGCGGCTTCTACCGCGTGACCGTCCGCTTCTACGTCCGCTGCGAGCTGGAGGCGTGCGTCGCGCCGGGACGTTCGCAGTGCTTCGGCGGGCTTGCCGTCACCGAAAAGTCGGTGGTCCTGTACGGCGGCGAGGGTTCGGTGCGGATCTTCCGCTCGAACGGCGTTTCCGACAGCTTCTGCTCGGGTCCGTGCAAAGGCGAAATGACGACGAATCTGCCGGTCGCGGTCGTCGAAGCGGTCGACCCGGTGGTGCTCGGCACGAAGGTGATCGAGCCGTCGAGCGGCTGCACCTGCCAGTGCTGCTGCGGATGCGACGAGATCCCGGTCCCCGTGACCGAGACGATCGGCGGTCATGCGGTGGACGGCTGCGGCAGGCAGCTGGCGATCTCGCTCGGCTTCTTCTCGGTCATCCGTCTGGAGCGTCCGGAGCAGTATCTGGTGAACGCGGTCGAGCAGAGCGTTCCCGACCGCGAATGCGTACCCGCCGAGACGGGCAGTCCGTGCGACGCATTCCGCCGCATGGCGTTCCCGACCGAGGAATTCGCGCCCGGACGGGTAAGTCTCGCGGCGGGCGCGCCGATCTGCGGCGGACCGGTCCCGGCTTCTCAGCCGAACGAGTGCGGACGCCGCAGCCATTGCGGCTGCGGCGCAGCGCCGCAGCCGCAGTGATCTGTGCCTTCGGCGCAATGATGTGCGCCTGACGGCGCGTGAGAAGTGACTTTGGTACGGGGATGTGCGACGGTAAAGGAACGTCCTAAACAACTCCGCACTCCACTCCAAACTCCGCTTCAGGCGTTTACAGTTCCTCGAACCGGCGCGCGCCCCATGTGGACAGCTGGCGGCAGAGCGCGGCGGCTCCGGCGAGGCAGACGATCAGGCAGACGCACAGGCACAGCTCCGCGGACAGCACGCCTTTCAGCGCCCAGACGATCCCGGCGAAAACGGGCAGGATCCCCCACGCGCCGAACAGCGCGATGCCTGCCGCCGCGCCCTGTTTGACCGGGACAGTCTCATTCGTCCAGCCGAAGCTCGGGAACGCCAGCCCCATCGTCAGGTCGAACGCTGCCGTCAGCAGCACGAACACGAGGTTAAAGCAGAGCATCAGCGCGCCGCTGAGGAACGTCGGTCTCAGCACGAACATCACCGCGGCGGTCAGCACGACGGTCGGGGGAACGGTGAACAGGACGTGGAGCGTCAGCTTCGCGCGCAGGACCTGCCGCCCCGTGATCGGCAGGGAGCGCAGGATCCAGAGCGTCTTATCATCGAGCGAGACCGACGGCGCGGCGATGTAGCTCATGCCGGAAAACAGTCCGACCGCGCCGCAGGCAAGGAGCGGCAGGAGTGGGCGGAGCGCTTCGGGCAGTTGGGCGAGTACGCTGTCGACGGCATTCCGTTCGATCAGGAGCCCGGCGGCGGCGAGCAGCATCAGGATCGACGCGACGCCGCTGTTGAGAAAATAGACCGTTGAGCCGAAGAACCGCCCGGCTTCCTTGCGGAGCAGGGCGCGGGCGGGCGAGCTGCGGACGACATTCACACCGTTCATACGAACGCTGTTCGCTTTGCGCGGACTGCTCTTTGCCGTGACCATGCGGGGGAAGCTCTTCACGAGGATCGCCAGTCCGAGCGCCGTCGGCAGAGCGGTGAGTGCGAAAAATAGGGCGAACGAGGCGGGGGAGCCGTCAACGCCGCGCCCGAACAATGTGAACAGACGAAGGAAGCTCTGCGCTTTGCGGCTGAGCGAAGCGCTGTCGGTCAGGAGCTTCATAAACAACGGCTGAAGGTTCAGGCTGACGACGAAGTACGCGGCGAGAAAAACGGTCGCGGCGAGGACGGCGGCGAGCGTTTTATGGCGCATCCGTCCTCCCGCGAGCGTGGCGAGCCATCCGGCAAGGCTTGCCGGCACGGTCGAAAACAGCGGCAGGATGAGCATGGTGAGGATCCCCGCCGTCAGTGTCTGCGCCGAAAAGCCGACCGTGACCATCCGGACGGTCAGCGCCGGGACGAACACCGCCGCTTCAAACACGAATTCGAGCAGGAGCAGTTCGCCGAACCGGACGGCGAAGATTAGTCCGGTCGGGATGGGCAGGGAAAAGAGCAGTTCGTTGTCCTTCGCGCCGTACAGGATCGGTCCTGCGGTGAAGACGTTTCCGACCACGCCGACGGCGAACGCGAAAAATCCGGTCAGCGTGAAGTAGAACCATCCGAGTCCCGCCTCATGGAGCGGCGCACAGAGCGCGTTCGACAGCAGTGCAAACAGGACGCCGACCGCGCAGACGCCGTAGACGACCAGTGCGCCGAGCAGAACGGCGGCCGCTTTTCTGTGCTTCGTTCTGCCGAGAAGCGACCACACGAAGCCGGACGCCTGCTTTCCGACGAGCGCTTTCATGAAAGTTCCGCGCATGGTCAGCCCTCCAGTTCGAGAAAGACCGATTCGAGCGACTGGTCGCCCGTCACCTCGTCGGTCGCGCCGCTTCGGATGAGAACGCCGTTTTTCAGGATGGCGACCCTGTCGCAGAGCTTTTCGGCGACCTCCAGAACGTGCGTCGAGAAGAAGATCGCGCCGCCCTTTTCGCAGTGCCCGCGCATCAGCTCCTTTAACGTGTGCGCGGCTTTCGGGTCAAGGCCGACGAAGGGCTCGTCCAGAACGATCAGCTTCGGCTCGTGGAGAAAAGCCGAAACGACGGCGAGCTTCTGCTTCATGCCGTGCGAGTAGGACGAGATCGGCTCGCCGAGCCGGTCGGTCAGCTCAAAAGCGTCCGCGAAGCGCGTGATGCGCTCCTGCCGCCCGGCTTCGCCGACGCCGAAAATGTCGGCAATGAACGCAAGATAGCGGCTCCCGGTCATGAAGTCGTACAGATCGGGGTTGTCGGGGAGGTAGGCGAGCCGTTTTTTCGCTTCGATCGGGTCCTCGCGGACCGAAATGCCGTCGATGAAGATCCCGCCCGCGTCGGGACGGAGGATGCCGGCGACGCTTTTGAGCGTGGTCGTTTTGCCCGCGCCGTTGTGTCCGATGAAGCCGCACAGCTCGCCCGGCGCGACGGAGAGGGTCAGGTCGTCGACGGCTTTTTTACCGCCGTAGGCTTTGGTCAGATGTTCGATTTTCAGCATGGGAACGCTCCTTTCACAGTCGGAAAGATATATAAGTGATATCACAAAGATATCATACCACACTTTTCCGCGTTTGTCAAGAGGGAAGCGTTCGATCCTGCGGATAAAAAAGAGCCGCCGCACCGCGGAGCGTTCCGGAGAACACGCCGCGATGCGGTGCTTTTTTATTCGTCGGACGGATATTTCTGCCTGAGCTTTTTTAAGACGATGATAAAACAGAGGAAGTGGACGGCGCCCGTGATGACCCACGAGATCGGGTAGGAGATGTAAACCGTGTCGATGACGTGGAATTGCGGGATCTTGAACACCGTGGCGAGCCAGAGGATCCGGAATCCGCACGCGCCGACGAGCGACACGATCATCGGCACGAACGAATAGCCCGCGCCGCGCAGTCCGCCGCACAAACAGTCCATGACGCCGCAGGTGAAATAGATGCTGGCGATGTACGTGAAGCGCACCCGTCCCGCGTCGACCACTGCCTGGCTGTCGGAGTAGATCCAGAGCAGTTTATTGCCGAACAGCACGAGGATCCAGCCGAGGACGAGTCCGGTGACGAACGTACAGAGCTGAGCGGTCATCTGGGTGCGGACGATGCGTTTATACTTACGCCGGGCGAGGTTCTGGCTGGTGAACGAGACGGTCGCCTGATAGAAGGCGTTCATCGCGACGTAGACGAAGCCTTCGAGGTTCGCCGCCGCCGAGTTGCCCGCCATCACGACTTCGCCGAACTGATTGACCGACGACTGGATGATGACGTTGGACAGCGAGAACAGGGTAGTCTGGATGCCCGCCGGGAAGCCGATGCGGACGATCTGCAGGAGCTTTTCCGGCACGACGCGCAGTTTTTTAAGCTCAAAGCGGATGCCGCCCGTCTCGCGGGACAGGCAGATCAGCACGAGCGACGCGGAGATGAACTGCGAAATGACGGTGGCGATCGCTACGCCCGCGACGTCCAGTCCGAACGCGACGACGAATATGACGTTCAGCACGACGTTGATGACGCCCGCGGTCGACAGGAAGATGAGCGGGCGGCGCGTATCGCCCACGGCGCTGAGCATCGAAGCGCCGAAGTTATAGACGGTGGTCGCGGTCATGCCGAGGAAGTAGATGCGCAGATAAAGCGTCGCCAGCGGCAGGACGTTTTCGGGGGTCGCCATGAGAAGTAAGAGCTTCGGCGCGAAGATCAGCCCGACGAAGGTGAGAAGCACGCCGCACGCGAGGGCGAGCGAGATCGTCGTA
>JAZRXB010000131.1:0-4205 GCA_045600005.1 Eubacteriales bacterium
GTCGGACTTTCCGACGTCGGCGTCAACCGCCGTGAGCAGAAGCCCTCCGGCGCGATCGCCCTCGGTCAGAACCCGTGGGGCTGCTATGACCCGAACATGACCGTTCTGGTCTTCCGCCGTGCCGACAACCATGCGGGCATCCTGAACCTCATCCACTACGGCTGCCACGGCACCGCCTGCGGCAAGGCGACCCAGATCACGCGCGACTGGTCGGGGATCATGATCGACCGCGTGGAAAACCTGTCCGGCACGATGACCGTCTTCTTCAACGGCGCGATCGGCGACGTCGGACCGCGTCTCACCAACGGCAGAACGGTCGGCGACATCCGCTACGTCGAGGAGCTGGGCGGTCACGCCGCGCAGGACGGCGTGAAGCTCTGGCGCGAGGTAAAGACCTTCTCCGTTCCCGAGTTAAAACTTCACATCGACGACGTGAAGCTCCCCTATCAGCCCTTCCCGCCGCGCGCCGACGTGCAGAAGGAGCTGGCGGGCATCGCCAACCCCGAAAAGCTCAACAACATCAGCCTGCTCCGCTGGAACCATCTGACCGAGGTCGAAGCGGCGTATGCGAGTGGGAACACCGAGCTGCCCGAATGCTTCTCGTTCCGGCAGACCATCGTCACCGTCGGCGATGTGGCGTTCATCCCGTTCCCGTTCGAGCAGTTCTCAGAGATCGCCATGCGTCTGCGCGCCTACTCAAACTATGCAAAAACGCTCACGCTCTCCTGCGCGAACGGCTACAACGGCTACCTTCCGACCGAGTCGGAGCTTTGCCGCGGCGGATATGAGGTCGGCGTGTTCCGCTATCACAACCTGTACAGCCTTGCCGACAACACCGACCAGCACATCATCGACGAAAATCTCAGAATCTTAAACGAAAAATAAAGGAGAACAGCCATGTTCAGAATCGGACAGGAAGAACTTGACGCCTGCCGCCGCGTCATCGAATCGAAGCAGCTTTTCAAGGTCAACGGAGGCGCGCGCGAGGTTTTCCATTTTGAGGAAGAATTGAAGGAAAAGTTCAACACGTCCTTCGCCGTCACCATGACCAGCGGCAAAGCTGCGCTCATTTCCGCGCTCGTCGGCATGGGCGTCGGTCCGGGCGACGAAGTGATCGTTCCCGCGTACACCTACATCGCGACCGCCATCGCCGTCACCGCAGTCGGCGCCATCCCGGTCATCGCCGAGATCGACGAAACGCTGACGCTCGACCCCGACGACGTGGAAAAGAAGATCTCTCCCTACACGAAAGCGATCATCCCGGTCCACATCCAGGGCTTTCCCTGCGACATGGACAGACTGACCGAATCGGCGAAAAAGCACGGTATCATGGTGCTGGAAGACGCCTGCCAGTCGGTCGGCGGGATCTATCACGGAAAGCGTCTCGGCACGATCGGCGACGCAGGCGCGTACAGCTTCAACTATTTCAAGGTCATCACCGCCGGTGAAGGCGGCGCGCTCGTCACCGACAGCCGCCCGATCTTCGAGCGCGGACTGATCTATCACGACTCGTCCGCCATCGCATATTTCGGCAATCAGCTCGAAACGGTCGAGTCCGAGCAGTTCTGCGGTTCGGAATTCCGCGTGGGCGAATTCACCGGCGCGATCCTCCGCGAGCAGTTGAAGAAGCTCGATCCCATCCTCGCCGACCTGCACCGCAACCGCGACTACATGATGGAGCGGCTTGGCGAAAAGTACAACTTCATCGCGTCCAACGACCGTGAGGGCGACCTTGCGACGACGATCCCCTTCTGGTTCGACACCTCCGACGAAGCCGCCGCGTTCAAGGCAAAGGCGGACGCAGCCGGGATCGGCGCGACCAGACCGATCGACACAGGCAAGCACGTTTACAAAAACTGGACGCCGATCATGAACAAAAACGGCGCGTTCCATCCCGCGTTCGACCCCTTCAAGATGGAAGCCAACAAAAATCTGAACCACAACTACTCGCCCGATATGTGTGCAAAATCGCTCGACTTCCTCCGCCGCGCGGTCTATGTCAGCGTCAATCCGAACGTTCCGACCGACTCGCTCGACGCGCGCATCAAGGCTCTGCTGTGATCCTCCGCCCCATCCGAGAGAGCGAAACCGCGCTCGTCCTCGCCTTCTATGACAGGCTGATCGTCGGAATATTTCGTGAACGCAGTGCAATGATCCGACGTATTTTCGGAGCTTTTCGATTCGGAAAAAGCCGGGATATGCCGGTACCCATCAAAAAAACGGACAATTTTCGATCGCAGACAACATGAAAACAGCCCTCCGAAAAGCTTTTCGGAGGGCTGTTTTGTGCGATATGTCATTCGGTTTTGGCGAGCGCCGTTTTCTTTTTCGTTTTGATCGTCGCGGCGTAGATGCTGTTGCAGATGCCGAGGATTGCCGAGATCGTGAACAGCGTCTCGACTCCCAGAACTTTCCAGACCCATCCGCCGAACAGCGCGATGAGGATCGTGATCAGGTGGTTCACCGAGATGCCGGTCGAGATCGTCGCGCGCATCTCCTCTTTGCTGTCCGAAATGTCCTGCACGTAAACGTTCGACGCCATCGACGCGAGCGAGATCACCGAGTCGAGGATATAGTTCACGCAGCAGACGATGAACGCGACGTTTTTCGGGAAAATGTGGTGCGCGAAGCCGTAGAAGAAGCAGACGATGACTAAAATCAGCGTGTCGGACACCATCACGACCTTGTAGCCGAGCTTGTCGATGATCTTTCCGACCACCGGCGCGGCGAAATAACAGCAGATCGCTGAGATCGCGAACAGCAGACTGATCGTCGTCGTGCCCGCGCCGTAGAACAAAATCAGCACGTAGGGACCGAACGTAAAGAACACCTGCTTGCGCGCGCCGTAGAAAACTTCCAGAAAATAGTATTTCGTGAACTTTTTGCGGAAATAGAACCGCGCTTTCGACTTGTCGGTCTCGGAATTGCCCTTGATGCCGAACGAAAAGATCACGCTGATCAGCACGATCACAGCCGAAATGAAGAAAAAGCTCTTGAAAGCGTTGACGCCGGACACAACGAGGAACGCGACCATGACGACGAGATACCCGGCGAGCGTGCCGATCTGCGACGCGGAGTTCTGCAAGCCGAGCGCCGTGCCGCTGCTTCCCGCCTTCGCGTATTCAAGCGTCAGCGTGTTTTTCATGCCGAGCTGGATGTGTTCGCCCAGCGAGAAAAGTCCGACGGAGATCGTCACCAGCACCCGGTCGGGCGGCAGCGCGAACAGCATCGACATACCGACAAGGCACACGACCGCGCCGATCTTGTACATCCGCTCCGCCGAGAACATATAGAACACGGCTAAAATGAAAACGAGCAGCAGTCCGGGAAGCTCCCGGAAAAATTCGGTCACGCCGCGGTCGAACTCGGTCATCGTGACGACTTCGGCGAGGTAGTTGTCCAGCACGCCCTTGTAAAGCCCGTAGGCAAGACCGGCGGCGAGCAGCGACAGGAAAAACGGCTTCCAGCCTGATTCGGCGCGGAAGGTTTCGCGCAGTTTGCGGAACAAACGATCATCTCCTCAAAAAGATTACCATCATTATAGCACAGATCCGGACGGATTTCCAGTCCTTTTGCGAAATTTTCCGAAAATTGATGAAAAAATCCGACGCCCGGCGGACGTCGGATTTTATCACCTTGCATCGGCTTCGAGATTCAGCCACGCGCGCTCTTTTCCGGTGAGCGAATCGTCAAGCGCCGCTTCGTTTTCGGCAAGATGCGCCGCGCTCGACGGGCTGACGACCGCAAAAGCCGACAGCGGCGCGCCGATCAGCCACGCCAGCGCGACCTGCGCGACGGTCAGACCTTTCTCCGCCGCCAGCGTTTCGCACCGCGCGAGCCGTTCGAGATTCGCCGTTCCGAAATAGCCGGTCATCGCGGGCGGGTCCATGAACTCTTTCGCCCGCTCCGGCTCGGTCGAGCGGAAACGTCCCGAAAACAGCCCTCTTGCGAGCGCCGAATACGCGAACACCGGCATTCCGTTCGCTTCGTACCACGCCCGCGCATGAGCGTTTTCCGCGCCGGTCAGCGTGACGCAGCCGTCGCCGAACCTCGCGTCGCCGCGCCACGGGTCGGCGAACTGCTCGGCAAGCCCGAAATGCGGGCTGGATACGCGCATCGGTTCGAGACGGTGCGCTTCGGCGTAATCGTTTGCCGCCTCGATGCGCTCGACCGTCCAGTTCGACCCGCCCCATACGCGGATCTTC
>JAZRXB010000132.1:0-11789 GCA_045600005.1 Eubacteriales bacterium
CCGGCGCGACCCGTCCGGCGCGACCCGTCCGGCGCGACCCCGTCCGGCGCGACCCGTCCGGCGCGAACCCGTCCGGCGCGACCCGCACGGCTTCGCGCCGCCGAACGACACTATATATAATAAGGTAGGAAAAAATCATGAGCGAACCTCTGATGAAGCTCGTTTCCTCGCAGTTCAAGCTGCTGCCGTCGACGCCCGACGCGGAGATCGACGCGCGCGCGCTCACCTGCGCGACCGCTCTGACGAACGAACCCTTCTCGTTTCAGGTGCTTTACCGCGCCGAGCCGTCTGTCGCGTTCCGGCAGATCGGGCTTCGCGTGGAAGCGGACGACGCTTCGCTTCCGCTCGGCGTCTGGCGCGTGGACTTCGTTCCGGTCGCGTCGGCGCGCAACGACTATCACGAAAAAGGCTACGAAAGCGACGAACCCGGTCTGTTCCCCGACCTTCTGATGGAGCGTCCCGCCGCGCCGGAGCTTGTCAGGGTCGACAGCCGCTGGTACGAAAAGGACACGGCGAACCTGTTGAACGCCTCCGGTTCGGGCTGGCAGCCGGTCTGGGTGACGGTCAACCCCGACAGCACCGACGTGAAGCCGGGCGTTTATACGCTGACGGTCACGATGTCCTCGCTGACGAGCGGCGCCGATCTCGGCTCGGTCGTCTTCACGCTCGAGGTCATTCCCGCCGCGCTGCCCGCGTTCGACTACCGCTACACCAACTGGTTCCACTGCGACGCGCTCTGCGACTATTACCGCGTCGAGCCGTTCACGAAGGAGTTCTACGACCTGTTCCGCCTTTATGTGAAGAACATGGTCCGCCACCGTCAGAACACGCTGCTCGTCCCGGCGTTCACCCCGGCGCTCGACACGCCGGTCGGCGGCGCGAGGCGGAACGTTCAGCTCGTCGATATCACGAAGGACGCGGACGGCTGGCATTTCGGCTTCGACCGGCTGTGGGAATACCTCCGCATCGCGGACGAGTGCGGCATTTCGTTCTTTGAACACTGCCACCTGTTCTCGCAGTGGGGAGCCGTCCACGCGCCGAACATCTATGACGTGAACGGCGCAAAGCTGTTCGGATGGGACACCGACGCGGCGGGAGACGAGTACGCGGGCTTCATCCGCGCGTATCTGACGGCGTTCCTCGCGTTCGCAAAGGAGAAGGGGATCGACCGGCGGATGGTCTTCCACATCTCGGACGAGCCGACGAAGCAGAATCTGCCGACCTATTCAAAGGCGGTCGCCGTCGTCGGGCATCTGCTTGACGACTACATGGTCGCCGACGCGATGTCGGACTATGAGCTGTACGAGGCGGGCGCGGTGCAGACGCCGATCGTCGGCATTGCGCACGCGGACGATTTTGTCGGACGCTGCCCGCGCTACTGGGTCTACTACACGTGCGGCACCTACTATAAGAACTGCACGAACCGTCTGATCTCGAACACGGCGGCGCGCGAGCGTGTGCTGGGCGTACAGATGTACCGCTACAACGCGATCGGATTCTTACACTGGGGCTACAACTACTATTACGACACGCTGACCTCCGGCTGGTACGACCCGAAGGCGAACCCCTGCGGCTACAAGCTCTATCCGGGCTGTTCGTATCTCGCCTATCCGCTCCACGACGGCGCCGCGCCGTCTGTCCGCGAAAAGCTGATGGCGGAAGCGTTCGACGACTGCCGTGCGCTGAAGCTGCTCGAAGGCTATATCGGGCGCGAAGCGGTGCTGGCGCTCTGCGAGGAGACGCTGGGCGGACCGGTGAACACGGTCACGATCCCCGAAAAGGACGCACTGGTCGTCCTGCGCGAGCGGGTGAACGCGCTCATCAGGGAGAAGGTCCGCGCGTAACGGCGGAAAAGCGTCCGGCGCGGGTTCATGCCGGGTGAGAGTTCATGCCGGGTGAGAATTCATACCGGGTGAGGGTTCATGCCGGGTGAGAGTTCACGCCGGGTGAGAGTTCGCGCCGGGTGAGGTTCATGCCGGGTGAGAATTCATGCCGGGTGAGGGTTCGCGCCGGGTGAGGGTTCATGCCGGGTGAGAGTTCATACCGGGTGAGGGTTCATGCCGGGTGAGAGTTCATGCCGGGTGAGAATTCATGCCGGGTGAGAGTTCACGCCGGGTGAGGTTCGCGCCGGGTGAGAGTTCACGCCGGGTGAGGGTTCACGACCGGCGGGAACAGTGACCGGCGGGAATTTTGACCGGCACGAAGCTGCGACCGGCGTGAACCGTTTGGTGTGAAAATCGTGACGGGCGCGAACCGCGTCCGTCACGGAAAAGGAGAAAGTATGTACAGGATCGGTCTGATCGGCTGCGGGAACCGGCTCAGCTCGCTGCTCGGTCATCTGGAAAAGGAAGAAGATATGGTCATCGCCGCCGTCGCCGACCCGAGAGTCGACGACATGGCGAAGAAATTTGAGGGGAAGAACGCCGCGCTCTATCCCGACGCGGAGTCGATGCTCGCCGCCGAAGCGCTCGACGGCGTGATGATCGGCACCCGCTGTTCGCTTCACACGCCCATGGCGCTGCTCGCCGCGAAAAAGGGCGTGCCGATCTTCCTCGAAAAGCCGGTCTCGACGAGCTATGAACAGCTCGAAGCGCTGAAAGCTCTGCTGCCGATGAGCGAGAAGGTCGTCGTCAGCTTCCCGCTTCGCGTCGGAAAGATCGCCGAAACGGTGAAGGAGCTGCTCGATTCGGGCGTGGTCGGCACGGTCGAGCACGTTCAGGCGTACAACAACGTCTACTACGGGCGCGGCTACTATCACAAATGGTACCGCGACGACAAAGAGACCGGCGGTCTGTTCTTACAGAAGGCGACGCACGACGTCGATTACATCCAGTATCTGCTCGGCGGCAATCTGCCCGTGCGCGTCTGCGCGATGAAGTCCAAGCAGATCTTCAAGGGCGATATGCCCGCCGGTCAGAAGTGCGCCGACTGTCCGAAGAAAAAGGAATGCCCCGAAAGCCCGCAGAACGTGGCGGCGTATGGTTCGGGTTCGGGTCACGGCTTCGGCGAATACTGCTGCTTCGCGGTCGACACCGGCAACGAGGACAGCGGAAGCTGCATCATCGAGTACGAATCGGGGATGCACGTCGTCTACTCGCAGAATTTCTTCGTCCGCAAGGGCGCGGGCAAGCGTGGGGCGCGTCTGATGGGCTATCTCGGTACGCTCGAATTCGACTTCAACACGGGCGTGATCACGGTCTTCCGTCACAACGAGGACAAAACGATCCGCTATGAGATCGGCACGGGCGGCGGTCACGGCGGCGGAGACGCGATCCTCGTCGCCAATTTCGCCGACGTGGTGCGCGGGAAGGACGTCTCGCACACGACGCTCCTCGACGGGCTTCGCAGCGCGGATATCTGTCTCGCGGCGCGGGAATCGGCGGACACGAAGCGGTTCGTCGACTGCACCGTCTTTTGACGCGGTATGATCTACTATACCGCCGACCCGCATTTCGGGCACGCGAAGATGATCGCGTCCTGCTCGCGTCCGTTCCGCTCGGTTGCGGAGATGGACGAAACACTGATCGCCAACTGGAACCGCCGGGTCGGGGAGGACGATCTCGTTTATCTGCTCGGCGACTTCTGCTTCGGCGCGAAGGACCCGGCGGCGCTCCTGCCGCGGCTCTGTGGGCGCAAGCGTCTGATCCTCGGCAACCACGACGACGTGATAGAAAAGCGCGCCGGGCTGTCGGACTTTTTTGAGCGCGTCGAAGCGTATGCCGAGATCGAGGACGAAGGGCGGAGGATCACGCTCTGCCACTATCCGCTTCTGACGTGGAAGGAACCGAAGGATTCGTTCATGATCCACGGACACATCCACAACAGCACGACGGCGGATTTCTGGCCTCTGCTCGCCGTCCGGGACAACGTGCTGAACGCGGGAGTCGACGTGAACGGCTTCGCGCCTGTCCCGTTTGACGAATTACTCGAAAACAACCGCCGCTTCAAGCGGGAGCATTTATAAAACGCGCGGGAAGGAAAATCTCAATCGGGCATCCGAGCCGGGCAGACCGAGCCGGGCAGACCGGGCGGGCAGACCCGTTCGGGCAGACCGTTCGGGCAGACCCGTTCGGGCATCCGAGCCTAGCAGACCCGGCAGGACAATCCCGTTCGGGACCGCGGATGCGGCTTTCCCGCGCGGAAAATCGGAAAGGAACGGTCATGATGACTTATCGGGAACACTATGAAGCGTTTGTGAAACGCTATGATCTGTCCGAGGAAGGCGTTTCGTACCTGCTCGACGCGGGCGCGAAGGTCTTCGACGGCTGCGGGGCGGAGCTTGCCGCGCTGATCGAAAAATTCTATCAGGGGAATTTTAACGTTCCGGCAGTCGAAGCCGACCGGCGCGCGCTGGCGGAAAAAGCCGGGATCCCGTATTTTACGCTGAATTTCGTCTTTTTCGCGTCCGCTTCGCTCGGCATGAAGGAAATTTACCGTGAAAAGGGCATTTCGGACGAGGTGTACGACGACACGTTCGGCGACCTGATCGTCAAGGCGAAGGAATGCAGGACCGTCCACGGGTACTGGGGCATTTTCCCCGACACGTGGTACACGATCTTTTTCCGTCTCGAGCTGTTCCGCCTCGGACGGCTCGAATTCGGCTACACGACGATGCCGGGCGGACTGTCCTACGATAAGTGCGGCGTTCACGTCGAGCCGGGCGAAAAGCTCATCACCATCCACATCCCGTCGGGACTGCCGCTGACGAGAGGATCGCGTCTTGACAGCTACCGCCGCGCGTATGAGTTTTTCCCGGAAATGCGCAAGGGCGGCAGGCTGGTCATCGCCTGCGGCTCGTGGCTGCTCTACCCGGACAACCGGAAGATCTTCCCGCCGCATCTGAATCTCGTCGATTTCATCGGCGATTTCGACATCCTCCGTTCTTCGGTCGACCCGAAGTTTAACAACTGCTGGCGGCTGTTCGGACGCGACTACGACGGTCATCCCGAAAACCTGCCGCGCGAAACGACGCAGCAGCGCGCGATGGCGGACTGGCTGATGAAGGGCGGCGAGACCGGTTCTGGCTTCGGTCTGATCGTCTTTGACGGCGAAAAGATCGTCCGTCCGTGAACCGTAAGGAGAAACGTATGAGACACATCAACCCCGACCGCTATGCGAATTTCATGCCCTCAAACGAGCTGTTCGTCAACCCGCACAAGGGCTTCGTCACCTTCAACCGCTTCAACGGCGACCGGCTGAACGAGGGCGTCCACACCGAAAACTGGACGGTCGAGAGCGGCTGGAAAATGGAGGACATCCCGCCGCAGGATGGGCTTTTTGAGGGAGACGTTCCGAACTTTCCGAAGACCTCGATCGCGTATTTCCGCGTTCCGTGGCGCAGGCTCGAGCCGGAGGAGGGGAACATCCGCTTCGATCTGCTCGACGACATTCTCGATACGGCGTGGGAGCGCGGGCAGCACACGATGCTCCGTCTCGTCGCGCACACGAACCGTCCGGAGGTCGATCTGCCCGACTGGTTACGCGAAAAGCTCGGTCTGCCGCTGCGCGAGCCGGGCTTCAAGGAGTCCCCGCGCGACCCGCTGTACTATTCGTCCTACGAACGTCTGATCCGCGCGGTCGGCGCGCATCTGGACGGCGACCGCCGGCTGGACAGCCTTGACATGGCGCTGGTCGGCGCGTGGGGAGAGGGTCACAACGTCGAGCTTCTGCCGGTCGGCGAGTGGTCGCCGCTGGTGGACGCTTACATGGAAGCCTTCCCGACGACGCCGATCATGGCGCAGTTCAATTCGGGCGAATCCATCCGGCTGGCGAACGCCTATCGTCCGGTCGGCGTGCGGTGCGACTGTCTGGGGAACATGACGTGGCATATGTACTCGGCGTATCCGCAGCGCTTCGCGTCGATGCCCGATCTGTGGAAGAAAGCGCCGGTCGGATTCGAGATCTGCTGGATCATGAAGCACTGGATGAACATGGGCTGGGACCTCGACTACATCATCGAGCAGTCGCTCAAATGGCACATCTCGACCTTCAACGCGAAATCCTGCTATGTACCGCCCGAATGGGAGGGGCAGGTGAACGAGTGGATCAAAAAGATGGGCTACCGGTTCGCGCTGCGGCAGGTGTGCTATCCGTCGGCGGCCGAAGCGGGCGACGTGCTGCATCTGCGGATGTGGATGGAGAACCGGGGCGCGGCTCCGATCTACCGCCGCTATCCGCTCATGCTCCGTCTGACCGGCGAGAACGGGGCGAAGCTCGACTTCAAGGCGGAGGCGGACGTCACGGAATGGCTGCCCGGCGACCACATTTTGGAGGAAACGCTCGCTCTGCCCGAAAACCTCGCGGCAGGGAATTACCGTCTGTCGGCCGGCGTGACGGACGGGGAGACGCTCATCCGTCTGGCGACCGACGCGCCGGTCGAGGACGGCTTCGTCACGGTCGGAAGCATTGCCGTCCGCGGCTGAAACCCTCTGCGAGTGTGGAGTTTGGAGTTCCGCATTCCGCATTCCGTATTCCGTATTCCGTATTCCGCATTCATCATTCCATATTCCGGCAAAAAAATCCCATCCCGTCCGGCAGATCTGCGTCAGACGGGATGGTTTTCGTTTGTCCGCGTTACGGCTCGGCGGGCGAGTTGACGACGAGCTTGATGAGCCGGAAGGTCTTTCCCTCCGCTTCGCGCGTACCGGCGGGAGAGGGGACGTTTTCCAGCGTGACCGTATGCTCGGCGTTTTTGAGGTCGTATTCGCAGATGTACGCCTGCGTGTGGTCGTAGAAGTGCATATCGCCGACCGCGTAGTCGACCCACGCGCCGCCGTCGACCTGATAGCGCAGGTTCGACACGTCCGCGCCCTTATAGACGATCAGCCCGAAGCCGGTCCCGGTGAACGTGAACGTATAGGCCGCGCCGATCGTGTCGGTCTCGATGAAATGGTCGACCTGCGTGCCTGTGCCGACCTTCAGCGACTTTTGCGTGCGGCGGAAGCTTTCCGGAAGCGGGAAATCGTCCGGGTCGAGCAGGACCGGGTCCATGAACAGCGCGCGGTTCCACGCGGTCGGAAGCTCCTTCGGGAGACATTCCGCCTTTTCCGGCGCGTTGTCGATGAAATATTCCGACAGCGCTTCGCCGATCACGTCCATGTAGAGCGCGTAGCCCGCGTCGGTCGGGTGGAGCTTATCGAGCGTGAAGGCCGTATAATCGCCGCCGTATTCCGCCATGACCTTTTCGCGGGTCGGCGTACCGACGTCGATCGACAGCAGGTCATAGCGCAGTCCGAGCGACTGCGAGACGCGGCGCGGCATACTGTTTTCGCTGAGCGACGTATAGACGAACACCACGTCGGCGTTCGGATTGCGCTCCCAGATCATGCGAAGGAGACTTTCGGTCTGGCGCGAGATGTTCGTCTCGCCGAAGCGTCCCCAGTCGTTGACGGCGAATTCGAGGAACACGAGGTCGGGGGTCATCTTCGAGAAAACGTCCGCGTCGAGCCGGAAAATGGCGTAATTCGAGCCGGTGTTGGACATTCCGGCGTTCAGACCGGTGATCTTTGCGTCGGGGAAAGCGTTCTCGAACCATTTCGTCGTGAGCGACGCCCAGTTTTTGTCGGTCTTGGACGCGCCCTGACCGTAGGTGATCGAGCCGCCGATGTAGGCGATGTTCAGTTCCTTATCGTTCGTCAGGCGGGCGCAGGAGTTGACGAGCCGGCGGGAGGCGGGCTTTTCGGGCGCGGCGGTCGTCTCCTCGGCGGGTCCGGACGTTTCGGCGGGTCCGGTCGAAGTGTCTGCGTCGGACGATGCGCCGCAGGACAGGCAGGCGGCAAGGGTCAGCGCCGCGAGCAGGGCGGCGGAAAATGCTTTCATTCGGTGAGTCATGGCTTCCTCCGGGAGTCTTTTGAAGAAATTTTCGGAAATCTCTTTACATTATACCACAAGTCTGTTATAATGGCAAGGGGAAAAGAAAATTTCGGGAGACATTCCCGAACGATGATTGGTGTCACCGGTTCGGCGGGCGTACTGGCTTGTCCGCTCGTTTGCGGCTCGAACGGTTTAACCGTTCGTTTGCAGATGGGGGAGGGCGGAGAAAACCATCTCAAACGCCGAAGTTTTTCTCCGCCCTCCCCCTTTTGTTTGTTAAGCAGTAATCGTTAATTCACCCATACCCCCACCCACCTCAATCCTTGGCTGTCCGCCTTCCGATTGATAGGGTTGATTTGGGAACAGGGAAGGTCAAGCCGAACGAGGTTCGAGCCGCCCGAAGGGCAAGCCGAACGAGGTTCGAGCCGACCGAGGGTCAAGCCAACCGAAGGTCAAGCCGAACGAGGTTCGAGCCGACCGAGGGTCAAGGCGACCGAGGGTCGAGCCGACCGAGGGTCAAGGCGAACGATGGACGGCAAGGCAAAACGGCGGACTGAAACTCCTGCAGATTCATTGTACAGGCAAAAATTGGAAAGGAATGATGTCATCCATGTGGTATCTCGATAAAATGAAGGAAAATCTGACCGATTCCGACCGCAGAAGACTGTCTGAGATCTTCGCGCCGGTCGTCGTCGCCGTACAGCCGGACGATTCGCGGCGCGGTCTCTGCGTCATGCCCGACGGCGAGATCCGTCACTACGGCGTGGAGGGCAAGAAGCACTGCTGGCTGAACGACGGACGTTCGGTCTATCTGTCCTCCTGCAACGGGCTGGACTGGACGCGGCACGAGGGTCCCGAAGGCTCCGCGCCCGTCCTCAACACCGGCGCGCTCGCCGACGGAACGGTCGCCATGGGTTCGGCGGCGAGGATCCCGTGGTCGGGACGCTACGTCACCGTCGTCGCCATCAAGAGCGGCGAAATGCGCGGCACGTGGGCTGAACTTTCCGAGACCGGTCCCGGCGACGTGTCTCCCCGCATGATCAGGATCACGGACGAGCTGCTCGGCGACATTTTCCAGCCCGTCATGCTCGAATCGAAGCGCCGTCTGCTCGTCACCACCTATCTGAACGTCTCCGGCGACTACTTCCCGCGCGTCCTGATCTCGGACGACGACGGCGAAAGCTGGAAGACCGTTCCGATCGATCCCACGCCGAAGCATTCGCCGACCTTCCCGCACCGCGGCGTGCGCTGGCAGAACAACGGCTCCGAGCCGAACCTCTGCGAGCTGCCCGACGGACGGCTGATGCTGCTCGCGCGCACGTCGCTCGACTTTTTCTACGTCTATTATTCGACCGACGGCGGCGACAGCTGGACTTCGGGCGAACCGTCCCGCTTCCACGGCACGCTGACCACGCCGTTTTTATTAAAGCTCTCGGACGGACGGGTCGTCTGCTTCTGGAACAACGCGCGTCCGCTCGCCGAGCCGAACCATGAGCTGACCTTCCCGCCGGTCGACAACGGCGTGAAGCGCGGCGCGGGCGAGGACGCTTTCACGAACCGCGACGTGAACCACGCCGCGATCACGTCGGACGGCGAAAACTGGGTCGGTTTCCGCGAGCTGGCGCTCGACGAGGTGCGCGGCGCGTCGGATTTCCGCGTCAAGGGCGGAAGCGCGACGTCGGCGGACAAGTCCGTCCACCAGTTCCAGGCGATCGAGCTGCCGGACGGGAAAATTCTCGTCGCCTACGGTCAGAACGCCATCACGCGGCGCATGGCGGTGTTCGACGTGAACTGGCTCTATGAAACGAAGCGGGACGAGGATTTCGCGCTCGGGCTTGCGCACGTGACGACGCATCTGTTCGTCAAGAGCCTGTCCGGGTCACGCATCGGGCAGGGCTTCAACGGTCACTGCGCGTGGAACCGCACCGACGGCGCTCTGCTCGTCCCCGACCCCGACTGCACGGGCGGCGAGGTTTTGCAGCTCTGCCGCGTACACGACGAGCGGCTGGTCAGCGAGCGGCAGGGCATGGTCTGGAACTTCCCGGCGGCGAAGCGCGGCGAGCTGAAGCTGGAGCTTCGCGTCGAGGGCGCGGGCGTGAAGGTGCGTCTCTGCGACCACTGGATGAACGCCTGCGACGAGTACGCGGGACTTTACGCGGCGTATGACTTCGAGCTGGACGCGCGTATCCTGCCGGTCGGCGTGTGGAACGTCGTGACGGTGGCGTTCGATGAGGAAAACGCGGTCGTTTCGCTCGAGGATAAGACGCTGTTCACCGTTCCCGCACGGTTCGCCGCGCCGAACGGGCTGTCGTATCTGCATTTGCAGACGATGGCGGAAGGGACCGATTTTAAGGGGACGCTCGTCCGGAAGCTCTCGGCGGACGCGAAATAAGCGCGTCAGGCGGGCGGAGAGCGTCGGCGCTTGACGTATTCGCGCGGCGTGACGCCCTCCGACTTGCGGAACATATTGCTGAAATTCGAGAACGACCCGAAGCCCGCCGCCAGCGCCGTTTCGGAGACCGACAGCCCGGATTCGAGCAGGAGTTTTTTGGCGAGCGAGATCCGCCGCGCCGTGATGTAGGTCATCGGGCTCATCCGCGTGCTTTCGCGGAACAGGCGGCAGAAATAGGTCTTGCTGAGGTAGACGCGGCTCGACAGAAGGTCGAGCGTCAGCGGCTCGCCGAGATTTTCGTCGATGAAGCGGAGCGTTTCGGCGATGGGCAGACGTTTTTCGGGCAGCTCCACGGGAGGATCCGCCGGGTCATCCGGCGGGTCCTCCGTTTTTTCGGACGGTTCGGCGCACCCGCTCAAAATCCGCAGAAGGTCGAGCAGGCACGACGTGATGATCAGCGCGTTTTTTCCGTCCGGCTCCCCGTCTGGAAAATCGCTCTGAGCGTCCGGCAGGGAAGCGGCGGACTGTGCGGAAACGACCGGATTCGGCAGTCCGGACGGCACGGAAATGTGCGGATTCGGCAGTTCGGACAGCACGGAAATGTGCGGATTCGACGGTTCGGACGATGCGGAAACGCGCGGATTCGACGGCTCGGACGATGCGGGAACGCGCGGATTCGACGGTTCGGACGGCGCGGAAATGTGCGGATTCGGCAGTTCGGACGGCGCGGAAACGCACGGATTCGGCAGTTCGGACAGCACGGAAATGTGCGGATTCGGCGGTTCGGACGGCACGGAAATGTGCGGGTTCGGCAGTTCGGACAGCACGGGAACGACCGGATTCGGCAGTTCGGACGGGGCAGAAACGCACGGGTCGGACGGCTCGGACAGCGCAGAAACGTGCGGATTCGACGGTTCGGACGGCACGGAAACGTGCGGATTCGGCAGTTCGGACAGCACGGAAACGTGCGGATGCGACGGTTCGGACAGCGCGGAAATGTGCGGATTCGGCGGTTCGGACGGCGCGGGAACGCGCGGTTCGGCGCGTTCCGGGTGCAGGGCGCGGGCGAGCGTCTGAAATTCCTTTTCAAGCATCTGCGCTTTCGTTCCGCAGGGAATGCACCGGCGCGCGAACAGCGCGTTCACCTCCGCTTCAAAGCCGCCGAGCGACGCAAGCTCCGTCAAAAACCGCTCGTTCACGCCCACCGCCGTGCGCAGATAGGACGCGCCGTCTCCCGTCGGGACCGCGCTGTGGACCTCCCGCGCGCCGATCAGGTAGACGGCGTTTTTCCGCATCGGGTAGAGCCGGTCCCCGATCATCATCGACCCCTCGCCCTCACAGAGCCAGAGGATCTCGCAGCTGTCGTCGTGCGTATGCGATCTGCCCGACAGCCGGTTCGGACCTTTTTCCATAAAGCTGAAATAGGTGACGGCTTTCACGGCGCTCAGTCGAGTAGGCAAACTCGACACTCCTTTCAAAATTTCATGTGAAAGGCTTGCCTGTCACCCCTCACAGAACCGTACGTGCGGTTTTTCCGCATACGGCTCTTCAAACCAACGTCGGTTTCCAGTTCCAGATATCTTTC
>JAZRXB010000133.1:0-13788 GCA_045600005.1 Eubacteriales bacterium
GCCGGAGTGTCCGCCGCCGGAGTGGTAATGTCCGCCGCCGGAACGGGAGCTGCTTTCACGGCGCACCTTCGTGACGGTGCGGTACAGAAAGATGTCCCGATCATCGGTCACATTCAGGCTGTTCGAGACGACATAAGCCGACGCGGCGCGCTGCATCGAGACCGAATTCAGTCTGCTCTTCATGCTCGTCACCATGACAAGACCGATGACGGCGCCGATGACAAGTCCCCACGGGAGCGAATCGGTGAACTTATACGGCTCCGCCGCGCGCGAGCCGGAATAGTTGTCGAACGGCTGCCCCTTTTCCGCGCAGTCGAAGTAATACTCCATCTTCTGAAGGAAGATTTCAAACGCATCGGCATACCGGCCCGCCGACAGATAGGGTACGATATCGTTCCCCGCCATACGGATGCCGTAATCGGTCACGGCATACTGACCGTGACCAAAGGTCGAGATCCGGTATTCCTGCTCGTTCATCGCAACGAGGAGCAGCACGCCGTCGTCGTTCGGACCATAGCCGAAGCCGTAGTAATCATAGATATCGTCCGCCGCAGCCGCGATGGGCTCGCCATCCAGCGATGAGATCGTCACGATGGCGACCTCGCAGTGATACCGGTTCGTGATCTGCTCACAGCGCGCCAGCAGCGCGCTTTCCTCCGCGTCGGTCAGCAGATCGTCGCCGTCCGTGACCAGCGGGAGCAGATGATCGACCGGCGTGAACTCCGTACCGGCGGCGGGAAGGATCAGCATCGTGACAAGCAGGACGGCAAACGTAAGAAACGCGAATTTTTTCATCATGTCAGCCTCCCTCTCACAGCACATTGAACAGCGTGATGACGCCGCAGATCACGGCGGCCCAGATACCGGTGTACATCAGCCAGTATTTGAACATCGCGCTCTTGTCGCAGGGCAGATTCCCGACGAATTTGCCGGTCTGACCGTTCATGGCGAAGACGTAGTTCTGTCCCTGCCATGTCGTATTGAGGAGCCAGACGGGATAGAGCGCGTACTTGGCCTTGCTGTTGTTCAGGCGGACGCTGCTGTTTTCGACCGTCACGCTGCTGAACCCGCTCACGGTGGAACGGAAGGCGTCCTCGGCGGAGCGCTTGATGCGCTCGTTGGCGCGCGCGATGCTTTCTTCGGAGGAAACATCGTAGCGGTCGGCGAAATAACCGGACAGATACGCCGTCTGGAAATCGACCGCCTCCGAGAAATCGTAAGGCTCGATGGATTCCATCAGATCGTTCGCCATCTTGCCCGACCCGTCGACCGGAACATTGGAAAACGAGAGCGTACCGGCGCGCATGACGGCGAAGTAGCTGGTCTCGGTGTAGCTGTAAAATGCGTCGCTCCAGCTTCTCACCTTGGTTCCCTTGTAGCGGATGTTCGCGTCCGCGCCGGCGTCGTAAAGCCAGACCGGAACGTATACGCCCTTCACCTCGTCGATATGGCTTTCGGTGCGGAACGCCTTCGGCAGCAGCTTCTTGTCGGAAAGATGCTTCGTAAGCTGTTCCTTCGCCGCCTTTTTGTCGAGCTTGAAGGGGATGACGAAGTCCGGGCGCAGATCGCCGGAGAACTGCCCCGACATGATGACGGGGTTTCCGCAGTACGGACAGTGCGTCGCGGCGGTAGTGGTGTCGGTCACGATCTCGCCGCCGCAGCTCTTGCAGACATAGACGCGCAGATCGTCGGTCTCGCCCTCATGCCACTCGTCTCCGCCGGTATCCTCCCACTGCAGATCGTCGGGACGGTCTTCCTTCAAAGCGTCGTCGTAGCTCTGAAGGGTCTCCATCTCGAATTCGGTGTCGCAGTAGGGGCACTTCATCTTCTGAAGCGTACTGTCGAATTCGATCTTGCCGCCGCAGCACGGACACTTATATTCCATCAGCTGACTGTTGTTGTTTTCCATCTCTGCACGTCCTTTTTCTATCATTCACATTCACTGAATACGTGTCGTTTGCTTTTATCCGAAATCATTATACCACATCCCGGACGGTTGTGCAAGGGATTTTGTCAAGTTTTTATCACCGCAGGCGAATGGTTACAATTTGTTTTCATTTTCGCATCTGATAGCGCAGAGGCGTCGTACCGACATAGCGGCGGAATACCTTGATAAAATACGAGCATTCGTTGAAGCCGCTGCCGTAGCAGGCTTCGGTCACGTCCGCGCCGCGGTCGAGCAGGTCCTTGGCGAGCGTGATCTTTTTCGCCTGGATATAGGTTTTCAGCGGCGTGCCGATGTGAGCGCTGAAATAGGAGGAAAGATACTGCGGCGTGACGCCGAGCTGTCCGGCGACCTCGCCCACCGACTGGACGGCGGCGGTATTTTCTTCAATATAAGTTAAGATCTCTCCGAGCAGCCGCGGCGTCACCGAGCCGGTCCCCGCGCTGACCCGTCCCGCCGCGTACTGTCCCGCGATCGCGTCGAGAAACCGCAGAAAGTCGGAAAAGGCGCGGACGGCCTCCCGTCTGCCGCCGGCAAAACAGTTCCTCACATCGTACAGAAGACCGATCATCTCCTCCCGCTTTTCCTCATCGAAGGAGACTAAATTTCCCTCGTCGGCAGGCTTATTCAATAAGATCTCCATCGGATTCACCGACATACAGTCGAGCGCATGACAGTCGACCAGAAAATAGAAGCGCTCGTACATCGAATCGTCCTTGATCAGCGCCTTGTGGACCTCGTGCGGACCGATGACCACCACGTCGCCCCGCTTTAACGAATAGTAGGAGTCTCCGACCATGTAATCCACATTGCCCTCGATGAAAACGAAGATCTCGCAGTGATTGTTGATATGCAGATGATGATTTTTCGGCAGGTCGGAGAAGCGCTTGTGCGCGAACCGGATCGGCTGCGCGCCGCCGAACACGCCGATCTCGGCTTCCAGGAATCTGTCCTCGTTCATGCGGGATACGACCTTTCAAAATTACTGTTTTTCGTTTGATTATTGCTATCATCATTCCGAATTTTGTGTTATGATTATATCATACGGGTACGGTTTTGTCAAGTACGTCCGCCCGAATTCATGATGAAAGGAAAGATCACCATGCGTACCATCAGCACCAAGACATTGTCCGTTCTCTTACTCTGCGCCATGCTCCCCTCTGCCGCAGCCTGCGGAGGGACCGCGTCCCCTTCCGGCGTCTCCGACACCACCGCTTCTCCCTCCGGAAACGAAACGACCGCCGCTTCGACCGACGAATACGGCCGCGAGGTCATCGCGTCCGCTCTGCCCGCCGGACTGGATTTCGGCGGCGCGGCGATCAATGTGTTCTGCCGCAACGACAGTCCGAGCGGCATGGAAATCGAATTCGATATCGAAGAAGCCACCGGCGAGGTCATGGGCGACGCAGTTTATGCCCGCAACAAGTACGTCGAGGAGACGCTGAACATCGACCTTGTGTTCAAGGGCGTCGCGCTCCAGAGCGGCTCTGAGACCGATGTGCTGGCGAACAGCATTCTGGCGGGCGACGGTGCCTACGACCTTGCCGCCGTTCACTCCTCCGCCGGTTCCAAGCTCGCGCAGTCGGGCTACTACGTCAACCTGCTCAACGTCAAATACCTTGACCTTGACAAGCCGTGGTGGAACGACGAGCTGAACAATGAACTGAACGTCTACAACTACCTGCCATTCGTGTTCGGCGACGTTTCCCTCTCCGGCACGATGCGCACCGTCGTCACCTTCTTCAACACCGACCGCTATGACGAATACTTCAAGGAATCGGTCTATGATATCGTCAAGGACGGCAGATGGACCATCGACAAGTTGGGCGAAATGGCGAAGACCGTCTACCGCGACCTGAACGGCAACGGTGAGCGCGACGAAGCCGACTTCTATGCCGTCGGCTTCATGCAGCAGGCTACGCCGCTCGACGCTTTCATCGCCGCTTTTGACCTCTCGATCACGAAGAAGAACGCCAACGGCATTCCGGAGCTGTCGTTCAACTGCGAGCGCACCGTCAATGCCCTCGACAAGCTGAAAGCCTTCGTACAGAACCCTGGCGTCGTCACGAAGCCCTACAACCCCAGCTCCGCGACCGAAGCCAACACGCTCGTCTACGGCAAATTCATCAACAGCGAAGTCCTGTTCATGTTCACCAACATCTTTGAGACCGGCAACCTGCGCGATATGAAGGACAATTTCGGCATTCTCCCGCTGCCGAAGTACGACGAAGTGCAGGAGGGTTACTACACGCTTCCGCACAACGCCTTCTCGCTGCTCGCCATCCCGGTCGACAGCAGACAGGTCGACGCGGCGGCCGCAGCGCTCGAGCTGCTCTGCGAACAGTCGTGGCGCACCGTCACCCCCGCCTACTATGAGACCGCGCTCAAGAAGAAGTATTTCCGCGACGACGAATCCTCCCAGATGTTCGATATGATCATGAAGGGCATCAAGCTGAACTTCGGTTCGGTCTACCAGAACAAGAGCATCGGTGCCATCGGCAACCTGATGCGCGACCTCTCGAAGGATTTCTCGTCCGCCTACGCTTCGAGCGCGTCCAAATACGAGACCGCGCTCGCCACTCTGCTCGAAAACCTCAAAAAGTCTGCCGGGCAGTAAATCTTTTCGGCAGGACGGGAGCTTTTCCTTCCTGCCGCTGTCAACCTCTCCCGATTATTCTCCCTTATTTATATAGTCGATTGTTTTATGCTTTGAGATGACAAACGTTATAATAAAATCCGTTTTTATGTCGGCTTTGCCGACATAAAAACACCTCTAAGGCGAGCCGGGGCGAGCCCTCGCGCCGATATTATGGGGGATAGCTGACAAAATAAATTTTGTCAGCCGCGATAAGCGCGAGTACCGATTGTAAAACGTAGTTTTACAATCGACTAATATTTCTATTTCTGAAAGGAAGGAACTCTATGAAAGACATCCGAATCGGCACGATCGGCTGCGGCGGCATCGCAAACGGCGCGCATCTGCCCGGCATCCAGAAAGCGGAAGGCGGCGTCACATGGGCTGTCTGCGACATCAGTCCCGCAAGATTAAAGGCGGCGGGCGACAAATACGGCGTACCGGAGGAGCGCCGCTTCACCGACTGGCACGATCTCGTGAACTGCCCGGAGGTCGACGCCGTTGACATCTGCACGCCGAACTATCTGCACGTTCCGATGGCAGAGGGCGCGGTCGCCGCGAACAAGCCCTTCTGCTGCGAAAAGCCGCTCGGCGTGAACTACGACGAGACCGTCACGCTGCTCCACGACGCCGAACACAGGGGCGTACAGTCGATGGTCTGCTTCTCCTACCGCTTCAAGCCCGCCGTCCGCTATGCAAAGCACCTTGTCGACGAGGGCGCGATCGGCAATGTCATCAACTTCTACGCCCAGTATTTCAAATCGAGCGCGTATATGTACCAGCGCGGACTTGACTGGCGTTTCGTCGGACGCGACGCGCGCTACGGCGTGTCGGGCGACCTCGGCGTTCACATCCTCGACCTCGCGTCCTTCCTGTCGGGCGACGTGACCTCGCTCGTCGCCGACCTCGGCATCGCCGTCACGGAAAGAAAGCGTCTCGATAAGGACGAAATGGCGCCCGTCGAAACCGACGACTACTGCCACTTCCTCGCCAAGTTCGACAAGGGCGCGTCCGCGACCTTCTCGATCACCCGCGCCGCCTACGGCAACCGCAACCAGATCCGCGTCGAGGTCTACGGCGACAAGGGCGCGTTCCGCTTCGACCTCAACCACGACGAAAAGCTCGAATACTACACCGGCGGTATGCAGCCCGGTTCCGTCATCGAAACGATGGAGACCGTCGAGGTACCGAAGGAATTCTACACCTCCCAGATGCAGTGCTTCATCGACCTTCTGCACGGCAAGCCCGACCGCTACATCCCGACTCTCGCCGACGGCGTTCGTCTCCAGCGCGTACTCGACGCGATCATGGAATCGGACGAAAAGCGCGCGTGGGTCAGCATCTGAACAGGAGGAACATCATGACCCCCATCGAACTCACCTACGACGAACAATATGACCTGAAGCTCGACCTCTATCTGCCCGAAGCCGAAAAGCCGCCGATCTTCATCTATCTGCACGGCGGCGGACTGGAAGGCGGAAACAAGAGCGGTCCGCGCGTCCTGTTCGACAGGCTCGCCGCAGACGGTATCGCCGTCGCGTCGCTCAACTACCGGATGTATCCGACGGCAAAGTTCCCCGATTACATCGAGGACTGCGCGAACGGCATCGACTTCGTGCTGAACCGCGCGGGCTATTCGTTCTCCCGCGTTTTTGTCGGCGGCTCGTCGGCAGGCGGATACCTGTCGATGATGCTTCTTTTCGACGCGCACTATCTCGGGAAATACGGACTCGACCCGCTCGCCTTCGACGGCTGGGTGCTGGACGCCGGTCAGCCGACGACCCACTTCAACATCCTGCGGGAGCGCGGACTTGACACCCGTCTCGTCCGTCTTGACGACGCCGCGCCGCTCTATCACATCGACCACGACTTCAAGGTCCCCGAAGGACGCGATAAGCTCCCGATGATCCTCAACATCTCGTCGAGCAATGATATGAAGTGCCGTCTTGAGCAGTTAAAGCTGCTGAATGCGACGCTGCTCCACTTCGGCTGGCCGAAAAAGCGTCTGCACTTTGCCTACATGAACGGTTATTCGCACTGCGGCTACATCAAGGATCCGGTCTTTGCCGAGCTGATCGAAAGCATCATACGATAACCTCGCCGCGGCGGGATCGCCTCTGTGATCTGCCGTGATGACCCCGCCGGACGGTTCAAGAGGCCGTCCGGCGGGACTTTTTGTGCCAACCTGACTGAAAAAGCCCGTCTGCGGGAGATTTTTTCTGCACGCAACTTTTGCCGTTGGGCTTGCTTTTTGGCGCAAAAGAGTGTATAATAGTTGTGTTTGGGATTCCGACGGGGAAGTATGCGTGTTCCGTCACACTGTATCCCGGAAAGGTTGTTTTCTGTGATAAAGCAAGGGTTTGATAACGAGAAGTATAATGAACTCCAGACCGACCGGATCCTGAAGCGGATCAGTCAGTTCGGCGGCAAGCTCTATCTGGAGTTCGGCGGCAAGCTGTTCGATGATTACCACGCCTCCCGCGTCCTTCCCGGCTTCCGTCCGGACAGCAAGATCAATATGCTCATGCAGCTGAAGGATCAGGCTGAGATCGTCATCGTCGTCTCCGCCGTCGATATCGAGCAGAACAAAATGCGCGCCGACCTCGGCATCACCTACGATATGGACGCGCTTCGTCTGATCGACGCCTTCCGGGACAGAGGACTTTTCGTCGGAAGCGTCGTCATCACGCAGTACGCCGGTCAGCAGGGCGCGGACGCCTTTATCTCCAAGCTGCAGAACCTCGGCGTCCGGGTCTTCCGGCACTACCCCATCCCCGGCTACCCCACCAATATCCGTCTGATCATCAGCCCGGACGGCTACGGCAAAAACGATTACATCGAAACGACGCGCGAGCTGGTCGTGATCACCGCTCCCGGTCCCGGCAGCGGCAAAATGGCGACCTGTCTGTCTCAGCTTTATCAGGACAACCTGCGCGGCATCAAGTCGGGCTACGCCAAATTCGAGACCTTCCCCATCTGGAACCTCGCGCTGACGCACCCCGTCAACATCGCCTACGAGGCGGCGACCGTCGACCTCGGCGACGTCAATATCATCGACCCCTTCCATGAGGAAGCCTATCAGACGACCACCGTCAACTATAACCGCGACGTCGAGATCTTCCCGGTCCTGCGCAAGCTGTTCGAGGGCATCTACGGCAGCTGTCCCTATAAGTCCCCGACCGATATGGGCGTGAACATGGCGGGCTTCTGCATCTACGACGACGAAGCCGTCTCGGAAGCCGCCAGCATGGAGATCATCCGCCGCTACTACGACTGTCTCGTCAAGCGTGCGCAGGGCAGCATCGACGACGAGGTGGTGTACAAGGCGGAGCTGATCATGAACCGCGCCAAGCTCACGACCGACGACCGTCTCCCCGTGCGCTACGCGCTTGAACGGGCGGCGAAAACCGATTCCGAATGCGCCGCGATCGACCTCGGCGAAAAAGGCGTCGTCACCGGCCGGACCTCCGAGCTGCTCGGCGCGTCCGCCGCAGCGCTTCTCAACGCGCTCAAAACGCTCGCCGGCATCGGGGACAGCGTTCACCTGATCTCGCCCTCGATCATCGAGCCGATCTGCGAGCTGAAAACGAAGAATCTCGGCTGTCACAATCCCCGTCTGCACACCGACGAGGTGCTGATCGCCCTCTCGATCTGCGCCGCTTCCGACGACAACGCCCGCCGCGCGCTCGAATACCTGCCCCAGCTCGACGGCTGCGAAGCGCACGCCAGCGTCATCGTCTCCCAGATCGACAGCGACATTTACCGCAAGCTCGGCATCCACCTGACCTGCGAACCGGTCTACGGTACGAAAAAGCTGTTCCACCGCTGACTTTCCCTGTTTCTGCGGCAGTCCTGCGGCAAATGATAAACGTCTCCCGATGTTCGGTCATGACCGAACGCCGGGAGACGTTTCATTTTCGCTTTTCTTTGATTGATCGTCAGGCATACGGCGGCAGAGACCCTTGAGATCCGGTTCTGCGTCCGGTTCGCAGAAGCTTCACCGAGCTGCGCGTGCCGGACGGTATTCTCTCCTGCCGTTCACCTGAAACTCCTAATTTTTCCGGTCCGACGACACGATCCCGTAATACGCCCGCGCCGTCAGGCGGTAGATCAGCGCATAGACCGCCGCGAACGCAAGGATCGACAGGATCGTCACGATCACGACCAGCGTCAGATTATGCAGATTGAAAAGCTGCAATAATTTCCAGATCAGCGGGAACGCGAACGCGATGTGCAGTCCCGCGGCCGCCAGCGGCGCGAAAAATACGATCAGCACCTGCGAGTCGATGCTTTGGCGGATGTCCTTCCCCGTCATGCCGACCTTTTTCATGATCGAGAAGCGCGCACGGTCCTCATAGCCCTCCGACACCTGCTTGTCGTACAGGATCATCGCCGCCGCGAAGACGAAGACGACCGACAGCATGATGCCAAGGAAGAACAGTCCGCCGAAGGTCGTGAAAAAGTCGCTCTTTTCATCGGCAAGACAGCGCACGCTAAGCTCAAATCCTCCTTCCGAACCCGGTAAGAACACAGTGGAACGGATCGCCTCCGCGTGTTTGCGGATCAGATCGGAGGCGATCGCATCGTCGACCGGCGCGTCGTAGGCGTAGACGTATTTCACCTCCATCATCGGTCCCTCCCATTCGTCCCGAAACGCTTCAAGGGGTCTGATCGTCTCGAAATCCTTCACCGCCATCAGAAGCGACGGGACCAGCATGGCGTTCGCTTCCTCGATGGTCGGGAAGACGCCGGTCTTTTCGGCGACCCGGAGCGTCAGATCCCCGACCGTAACCGTGTCCGGCGCATAGGAGCAGCGGAAGGGACACAGCAGGACTTCATTTTCGTCCAGCTCGACCGATTCGCCCGTCAGACGGTTATATTCGTCGAGCGTGATGAAATAGAGCATCCGCATCCGGTCGAAATCCACCGTGAAATTGTCGTTCACGTCGGGTCTTATGCTGCCGTCCGGGAAGGTCATTCCCGCGATCGACGCGAAGCGGTACTCGTACACGTTTTCAGGCACAACGCCGTTTTCGGCGAACGTCTTCTCATATGTTTCGCGCAGAACGTCCCGCTTTCCTTCGTCGAGCCGGTCGAATGAATGGACTGCGGCAACCAGCTCGTTGTCACGCGGAAAGCGTCCCTTGATCGCGTCGTTCGCGCCGAAATAAAGGCTTGCGGTCGACGAGATCATGACCAGCACCATCGTGGACAGAATGCAGACCGACGCAAGTCCCGCACCGTTCCGCTTCATGCGGAACGCCATTGTCGAGACCGACACGAAATGCCGCTTCTGATAGTAATACTTCCGGTTCTTCTTCAACAGCGCGCAGAGCGCGACTGAGCCGGAGATAAACAGAAGATAGGTGGCGATGATGACCATGATGACCGCCGCGAAAAACGCCGTCATCGCGTTGAGCGGCGAACGGATGGAAACCGCCGTCACGTAAGCCGTCGCGAGCAGCGCCGCGCCGATCACAGCCGGGACCCAGTTTGCCTTCGGCGCGCGTTCGCCGAAGGATTCGGTTTTCAGAAGCTCCAGCGGACGGCACTTTCTCACCTGAATCAGCGAGCGGACGGTCAGAATGAGAAAGATGACGCCGAACAGCAGAACGGTCGTCAGGACCGCTTCGCCCGACACGGAAAAACGCTCGTCCACCTCGCCGCGGATCGCGCGCAGAAGCCCCAGCTCGGCAAATTTCGAGAACAGGATCCCGCATCCGATGCCGCCCGCCAGACCGATCCCCGCCGTCATCAGCGATTCCCAGAGGACCACCCGTCCGATGCCGCGCCGGTCCATGCCGAGGACGGCGTATAAACCGAACTCCCGCATACGCCGCCTGACCAGAAACGAATTGGTGTAGAAAAGGAACAGCAGCGCGAAGACCGCAATGACGAATTTTCCGAGCGACAGCACCATACCGATGCTCGACCCGCCGCGGAAATCCGTGAGCAGCGGCGAAACGCTCAGCGCGTGGAGGATATAGTACATCATCGCCATGCCGATGCAGGAAAGAAGGTACGGCACAGATAATTTCCGGTTTCGGACGATGCCCGACCACGCGAGACGCGGGTAAAACAGTGTTTTCATCGGTTCTCACCGCCCGCCTGAAGCATCGTGAGCGTGTCGGAGATCTTCTGATACAGCTGCTCGTTCGTGCTGCCGCCGCGGTATAGCTGGTGGAAGACCTCGCCGTCCCGGATGAACAGCACGCGCGACGCGACCGACGCCGCCCGCACCGAATGCGTCACCATCAGGATCGTCTGCCCCTGCTTGTTCTCCTCGCCGAACAGGCGAAGCAGCTCGTCGGACGCCTTTGAGTCGAGCGCGCCGGTCGGTTCGTCGGCGAGCAGCAGACGCGGGTTCGTGATGACCGCGCGGGCGACGGCGGCGCGCTGTTTCTGTCCGCCCGACACCTCGTAGGGGTATTTTGCCAGCAGCGGCGTCAGACCGAGCCGTTCGGCGATCGGTGCGAGCCGTTTTTTCATCTCCGGGTAGGGTACTCCCGCCAGCACGAGCGGCAGATAGATGTTGTCCTCGATGGTGAACGTATCGAGCAGATTGAATTCCTGAAACACGAAGCCGAGCCGGTCGCGCCGGAACGACGCCGCCTCTGCCTCCCGAATCCCGGAAAAATCCTTTCCGTCGAGCAGCACGCGCCCTGCGGTGGGCGTATCCAGCGCCGCCAGAATGTTGAGCAGCGTCGTTTTGCCCGAACCGGATTCGCCCATGATGGCGACGAACTCCCCTTCCTCGACCGTGAAATTCACGTTCCGCAGTGCCTCGACCTTTCCCGCGCCGAAGCGGGAGGTGTAAATTTTCTTAACTTCGTTTACTTCCAGTATTGCCATATTGATGACCGCCTTTCCTGCGGAATAAGGGTTTCCGTCCGTACCGGACGCGCCGGACGCGCACTGAACGTGCCGGATGCGCCGGATGTGCCGAACTTGCCGAACGCGCCGGACTTGCCGAACGCGCCGGACTTGCCGGACGCGCTGAACGCGCCGAACTTGCCGAACGCGCCGAACTTGCCGAACGTGCCGGACTTGCCGAACGCGCCAGACTTGCCGGACGCGCCGGACTTGCCGAACGCGCCGAACTTGCCGAACGTGCCGGACTTGCCGAACGCGCCGGACTTTCCGAACTTGCCGGACGCGCCGAACTTGCCGAACGCGCCGGACTTGCCGGATGCGCCGAACTTGCCGGACGCGCCGGATGCGCCGAATGCGCCGAACGCGCCTTTTTGCGCAAAACGTGCGCCGCTGTCCGGAAAAGCCGCCCTTTTCGGCCGAACCCCCATTCCTTCTCTATCCTGTTCAAAGGACATATTCATTATAACAGAAAAGGAAATGCGCCGCCATCGAAACGGCTTACATTTCCCTTCCCATATCTTACATTCCTGTAAGAAGTCAGACGCTCTGTCCGAAGCGCAGACGCGCCGTGGTTCCCTTTCCGACCTCCGACTCGACCGTCAGTCCGACGCCGAGCGCCTTGCAGACGCGGCGGCAGAGGTACAGCCCGATCCCGCTGGCGGCGCGGTCGTACCGTCCGTTGCAGCCGGTGTAGCCTTTCTCGAAGATCCGGGGCAGATCCTCCGGCGCGATGCCGATGCCTGTGTCGGCGATGCAGAGGCAGCCGTCCTCCATATAAAGGCGGACGCCGCCTTCCTTCGTGTATTTCAGCGCGTTCGACAGCAGCTGCTCGAAGACGAACGAGAACCATTTTTCGTCGGTGACGACCTCTGTGCCGAGCGGCTGGTAGTCGAGCGACAGCCGCCGTCCGATGAACTCCGACGCGAACTTGCGCACGGCGGGACGGATGAGCGTATCCAGATCGACCTTTCGGAAGACATAATCGGTCGATTCCGAATCGAGCCGCAGAAAAGTCATCGCCATCTCGACGTACTGCTGTGTGCGCACAAGGTCGGCGGAAAGGCGGCGGGCAAGCTCGGAGTCCTCGTTTTCGAGCGCGAGCTTTATCGACGCGATCGGCGTCTTGATCTGGTGCGCCCAGACGGTGTAATATTCGACCGTCTCACGGAAACGCGCTGCGTCCGATGTACGAAGCTCCGCGATCTCCCGTTTCAGCGAGAGGAGCAGCTCCCGGTAGTCCTCCTCCGGGATCGTATCGTCAGGCGGGAAGGAATCCAGCAGCTCCGCTTTCAGGCCTTTGAGCCGTTCAAGCTCCTCATGTTTTTTCTTCGTGCGGAAATAATCGACGGTCAGCGCCGCCGCTCCGATGAGCGCGCAGAGCGCCGTCGGATACAGCACGGCAGCCGTCGGCAGCCGATACAGAAAAAACGCCGCCGCAAGCAGCGCGGCAAACAGGAAAAACAGCCGGAGCGTTTTCTTTTTGCTCCGCAGATACCGGAAAAACAGCTTCATCCCACGAAATACCCCACGCCGAACTTCGTCGCGATGAAATCGGACAACCCCTCCGCTTCGAGCTTTTTCCGCAGACGGTTGACGTTGACGGTCAGTGTGTTCTCATCGACGAAGCAGTCGGTCTCCCAGAGCCGTTCCATCAGCTTTTCGCGGCTGACGACCTTTCCCTTGTTCTCCATCAGGCAGGACAGGATGCGGTATTCGTTCCGGGTCAGCTCGATTTTCCGTCCCTCATAGGTCAGCGTGCTGTCGCCGACCCGCAGGAACGCGCCGCGATGGGTCAGAAGCTCAGGAGAAACGGCGTAGTCGTAGCTTCGCCGGAGAAGCGCCTGGACCTTGGCGATCAGCACGCCGCCGTCGAAGGGCTTGGCGATGAAATCGTCCGCTCCCATGTTCATCGCCATGACGATATTCATGTTGTCGGCAGCGGACGACAGGAAAATGATCGGCACGCTCGACAGCTTCCGGATCTCGGCGCACCAGTGATAGCCGCCCGCAAAGGGAAGCCCGATGTCGAGCAGTACGAGATGGGGTTTCAGCGAAACGAATTCCTCGGTCACGCGCCGGAAATCCCCGCAGACCTTCACCTCAAAGCCCCACGGCTCGGCGAGCGTTTTTAACGAGGACGCGATGCCCGCGTCGTCCTCGACCAGATACAGACGGTACAGTGTCATGGAGTCTCCTTTCCGGCACGTTTGATAGTCGATTGTAAAACTTCGTTTTACAATCGGTACTCGCGCCTATCGTTGCCGGCAAAACTTGTTTTGACGGCTATCTCCGATCATATCGGCGCGAGGGCTCGCCTTAGAGGTGTTTTTATGTC
>JAZRXB010000134.1:0-5866 GCA_045600005.1 Eubacteriales bacterium
TGTCGGACGAAACGGGTTCGGTGTCGGACGAAACGGGTTCGGTGTCGGACGAAACGGGTTCGGTGTCGGACGAAACGGGCTCGGTATCAGACGCAGCCGGTTCGGTGTCGGACGAAACCTGCTTGACGACAGACGGGACCCCTTCGGTCACGGGTGCGAGCGGCTCGTCCGGCTCGTCGTCGATCACGACCGAGGGACCGATCAGGATCGAGAATTCCTTCCCTTCGAGCTGATACGGCACGCCGCGCAGCGAATCCATCCGCTTCGACAGCTCCACCAGCCGTTCGCGGCAGACAAACGTGTCCGAGAAGAACGACCTCAGCTGCGACGTGAAGCTCCCGTCGGCGAGCGACGCGAAGCTGTACACCGGCGGCTCGGTCAGCTTCCGGTTCTCCGCCTCGGAGACCGTGGGACGCTCGGTCTGGAACAGATTCAGAAGCGTCACGGCGGCAAACAGCAGGACCGTCACGGCAAGACAGAGCGCGTCGGTCAGAAGCTTTGCCGAACGGCGCTCGGACCCATCCGATTTTTCCTTGCGCGTCATGAGGCTTCCTCCTTTCAGAATCGGATAGTCGATTGTAAAACTGCGTTTTACGATCGGCTAAAATCGAAAATACAGTCGATTGCAAAAAAGCCGGGCAGCCGGCGGTGATAAGCGCGGGGAACGGTCGTAAAAAGAAGTTTACGATCGGCTAAAATCGGAAATACAGAAACGGGCTGTACGTGCCGCCCACCAGCCGCACCGTCGATGCGGCGATCAGCAGGATCGACACGAGCGTGCCGCACACCCGTCCGGCGATATAGCGCGGCTTCTCATGCTTCTCCCCGTCAGACAGGCGGACGAACGCTCTGCCAAGCGCCGGAACGACCGGAAAGGCAAGTATCGCTGCCGCCGCGAGCAGAAAGAGATTGTCCGACAGGATCGACATCGTGTAGAGATCGGAAAATCCGGTGCAGCCCGCGCCGAACAGATACCCGATATTTTTGATGAGATCGGCGTCGAAATAGAAGATCGCAAAGCCGAACACGGCGATCACGTCGGTATAGAGCCGCGTCAGCACAAAAAAGACCGCCTTCGGGAGCTTATCGAACCATTTAAGGAGAAACGCCTTTTCGAGCGTTAAAATCAGCGCGTAGTAAAGTCCCCACAGCACGAAATTCCACGACGCGCCGTGCCACAGACCGGTCAGAAACCAGACGATGAGGATGTTGCGCGCGCGGTGCTTCCGTCCGCCGCCCAGCGGGATGTACACGTAGTCGCGGAAAAACGAGCCGAGCGTGATGTGCCACCTGCGCCAGAAATCGGTCGCGGAGGAGGCAGCCAGCGGATAGCGGAAGTTTTCGGGAAACGTGAAGCCGAACATCGCCCCAAGCCCGATCGCCATGTCCGAATAGCCGGAAAAGTCGAAGTAGAGCTGCAAGGTGAACGCGAGCGCCGACGAAAGCCGCGCCAGCGTCGTCACGTCGGCAAGCCCGTTCAGCGAAGCGACGACCGAGCCGCAGCAGTCGGCGATCAGCACCTTTTTGCCGAGTCCGGCCGCAAAGCGCAGAATGCCGCGGTTGAGTCCCTCCGCCGTGACCGTGCGGGCTTCGAGCTGCGCTTCGATGTCGCGGTAGCGGACGATCGGTCCGGCGATGAGCTGCGGGAACATCGTGACGTACAGAAGAAGTCTGCCGAAGGAGCGCTGCGTCTTCGCGTCGCCGCGGTACACGTCGACGACATAGGTGAGCGTCTGGAACGTGAAAAAGCTGATGCCGACCGGCATCAGAGGACGGAAGACCGGCAGAGCGGCGCCGGTGAGCAGATTGACCGTTTCGGCAAAGAAGCCGATATATTTGAAGAACGCGAGCAGCGCGAGATTGGACGATACCGCGAGGATCAGAACGCCCTTCCGGAAACGCGGGGAACGTTCCCTCTCCGGGTCGATCAACAGTCCGAACACATAATCGGCGATCACGAGCGCCAGCATGACAAACAGATGCTTCAGATTGCCCCACGCATAAAAAAGCAGCGAAGCCAGCGTCAGCACCCATCGTCTCGGCGTCTCTTTCGCGCAGACGGCATACAGGAAAAGCAGGACGGGCAGGAAGCCATAGAGGAAAAACAGATCGGAGAAAACCATACCGTACCCTTTCGCAAGGCAGACGACACTTATCATCAGGACGGCTCTGAAAATCCGAAAAAAGCGGAAAATCAGACGCTGCGCCCGAAGTTTCTGCCTTTTTCCCGGATTTCCAAGCCTTTCTTCATTATAGCATGAACCGGTCATAATGTCAAGCGGAACGGCGAAAAATCGGCGCAAACGGCGAAAAATCGGCGTCGTTTTCCTCTTGGTAAATTTTCAAAATAACTTCCGCAGCGGAAAACGCGGCGGAAGTTATTTTGAAAATTCATGTTTACAGGATCCCTTCCCAGTGGTATAATAAAGGTGATCTTTCATCTTAAAAATAAACTTCACTTTGGGGGAAAAATCCATGCATATCGTCGTCGGCAGCAATCCCGACTCTTCCCAGCGCGTCTCGGACCGATATCTTGAGATCAACGGCGCAGGCTGCACATCGGAGGAACAGCGCGACCTTGTGAGCGAGTATCCGGAAGGACGCTGCGACTACGGTCTTCTCTACATGAGCGTCGGCTCGACGCTCTACGATCTGGGAAACGGCTACGAGGAGATCGAAGCGGGAACGTTCATCCTGCTCACACCGGGAATGCCCTACGCTTCCATCCTCCGCCGCGACCATCTGGAAAATCACTGGTGGATCCACTTCTCCGGCACCGCCGTCGAGCCGATCCTCCGCTCCCTCGGACTGTACGGCGTACATAAGATCCGCACCGGATCCGACCCTGAGATCCTCGAGACCTATGAGGCGGTCTACCGCGAGCTTCTGTACCGTCAGCCGGGCTTTGAGGAGAAGATCAATTCGCTGATCCTCAGGCTTCTCGTCTTCGCCGCCCGCCGAAGCGGACTGGTCCATGAGGCGGCGCGCGGGCAGACGGACCGGTCCATCATCATCGGGCAGATGTGGGACCGGCGCATCGAGTCCGCCATGCAGAGCATCCACGTGCATCCCGAACGGTTTTACAGCGTGGACGAGCTTGCCGGGATGTGTCACGTCAGCAAGTACCACTTCATCCGCATTTTCTCCGAAACGACCGGTCTGACCCCCTACCGCTATATGCTCGGACTCAAGCTCGACAAGGCGAAGACCATGTTGGCGGCTTCCGACCTGTCGGTCACGGAGATCGCGGCGTCGCTCGGATTTTCTGACATCGCCGTGTTCCGCCGCGCCTTCGTCCATCAGAACGGGATCCCGCCCCGGGAATACCGTTTCCGCAATAAGCAATAATCGTCCTGTCGTTCAGCAGGAAATAATCTTTTCAAATCGTTTTCTCCGGCGTATAATGGTACTATGTCAGGATACCGGACAGGATCCCGCCCGCGTTCTTCCGTTCCGAACTCATCCGAATCAATAAGGAGAAAACGAAATGAAATTCAAAAGGATTCTCACCGCCGCGCTCGCAGCTCTCATGATCTGTGCTTGCGCTGTCGGCGCAAACGCTTCCGCAGCGCCTGTTTATGGCGGAAAAGCCGTATTCAAAGCCGAAGATTTCAAGCTCGACTACGATTCCGTCAACGGGAACGGCGCTTTCAAGGCTTACCGCATCGACATGGAAGTCACCAAGCTCGACGGCAAGGACGTCGTGAAGCTGACCGCTCAGGACAACGCTTCCCAGCCGCTGGTCGACTTCTCGTATTATCAGTACAACAACTCCGAATATCTGCCCGCGCTCAAGACGACCGACTACCGCTACTTCGCGGTCCGTTATAAGCGTGCCGCAGCTGCGACCGCAAGTTTTACCTTCTGGAAGGCAAACGAAGCCGAGCTTGGCAAGACCGATAAGAACGCAAACTGCGCCTTCAAGGCCGACTCCACCGACTGGGAAACCGTCGTCATCGACCTGAACGCACAGTCCGCGCTCGACTGGACCTCCAAGAACATCCGTCAGTTCCGTCTCTATCCGTGGGGCATGGTCGCCGCCAACACCGTTAAGGGACAGACCATCTACATCGAATACTTCGGCTTCTTCAAGACCGAGGCTGACGTAAAGGCTTACGAAAATCCCGCTCCGGCAGCAGCCGCCGCCACCGCCAAGACCGGCGTCACGACCGCAGCCAAGACCGCCGATCCGTTCACGCTGACCGCAGCAGTTCTTGCCGCAGCAGCCGTTGTCGTCTGCAAAAAGAAGAACCACTGAGCGAAACCCTGTTTCTCCCTCCGTGTCCGACGTGAAACGACGCCGGACACGGCGCTGACACGAACCGTTCGCTTCTTCCGGTTCGTGTCGGTTCCGGTATCCTGACTGTGCGAGAGAACTTCCCGTCCGTGAGCGGGCTTGCGAATCCGCAAGCAAGCTTGCGGCGGGTTTCTGCGTTCGGTCCCGTCAGGCAAAAAACAGCGGCAGGATGAACGATATCATCCTGCCGCTGTTTTTCACGTGTTTTACCGCTTTCGCTTCTGACTTCAACCGTTTTTGCTTCTCATTTCTTCCGCGTGCGGGCAGAAGGGCGATTCCCACAGCTTTCCGTGTACGAAAAAGTTGTACGACCGGCATCCGCCCGCACAGTGCATCGCGTCGGCGCAGGACGCGCAGGGACCGGTCAGACAGTCGTGCGTGAACTTCCGGTTGTACGCGAAGGAATCCGGGTCCTCCCAGATGTCGGCGAGCGTCCGCTCCCTTAGATTGCCCTCGATGAACCGCTCGTCGTACATGGATTCGCAGCCGCGCACGTTGCCCACGCTGTCGATGCCGATCGACGTGAGCCCCGCCCGGCAGCCGACGAAGCCGGGGGAATCCGGCACGTTGCCGCGCAGAAACGGGTCGTTTTCGGTGTGATAGCCGATGTTGTCGGCGATGCCCACCACGAACGGCGCGCGCTCCCGGTGCTTTTCGACGAACGAGATGACCTCGTTGAAGTCGAACCGGAAATCGACGCCCGCGCTCGCCGCGTTGCCCATCGGCGAACACGCCTGGAGCTGCCACGCCTCGATCGGATAGCCGCAGAGAATATCGTACAGCTCGTCGAGCGTTTTCACGTTTTCGCTGTTCAGCGTGCTGATGACCGTTGCCGGGATGCCGTTTTCGCAGAGCGCAGCGATCGCCCGCACCGCGCGGTCATAGCTTCCCTCCTGACGGTATTTGTCGTGAAGCGCGCGCGGCGCGTCAAGCGACACGGCGACCGATTCGACCTTCGCGTCAAGAAGGTCGGCGATCACGCGCTCCCCGAACAGGAATCCGTTCGTGATGATCGTCACGCTCACGCCGCGCCCGGTCAGCTCACCGACGATCTCCTTCCAGTCGCGCCGCATGAAGACCTCGCCGCCGATCAGATTGACCCTCCGGCAGCCGATGCCGGTCAGCTGACGCGCGACGTCGAGACATTCTTCGGTGGAAAGCTCGTTCTCACGCGCCTTTCCGCCCTTCGAGCCGCAGTATTTGCAGGAAAAACAGCACGCCAGCGTGATTTCCCAAACGCATTCGGATAATTGAAATTTCATTTTTATGAACATGGCTTTCGCGCAGCGAAAGCTTCCTTTCATCGGAATTGTGGGTGGTTCTGCGAAGCAGAATCGTTGCCGGAACGGCAACTAAAGCCACAAAACGAGAAGAATGAAAACTTGTTTTCATTCTTCTGACCATCCTTTCATCGGAATTGCGGCTCTCGCTGCCGGACGGCAGCGAGAGCCGTAAAACGAGAAGACTTAAGGCAATACCGCACAATTCACGGCTTTCGCCTTGATGGCACGCTTGCTTGCATCTTTCCCGTCATACTGTACAAATTTCGTCGGCATAGGAGGTACTATG
>JAZRXB010000135.1:0-8404 GCA_045600005.1 Eubacteriales bacterium
AGCAGAAACAGCTCGTCCCCGCCGCACGGCACGCCGAGCAGCCGCAGGCTGACCGGATCGGTGCAGCAGAGCGCCGGGAGCGCCCGTTCCTGCCGCCAGCGGTTCAGCACCGCCAGCAGATCGCCGCTCAGCACGTCCGCCGCTTCCTCATCCAGCGCCTCGGCAAGCGGTCTCACGACCGGCGGACAGTATGTCCCCTCGCAGATCACGCCAAGGTCCATCGCTTCACCTCCCTTTCCCGCTCAGTTTCCCCCGTCTTTCACGAAATATCGCGGAAGTTTCTTGCCGCGGCGGAAATATTCACAGATTCGGGTTGATTTTCCTCGCGGATTATGGTATGATAATAGAATGAGATAAAACAATATTTCCGGAGGGTTTTATGAAAACCATCTACAGATCCGATAAAAAAGTGATGATCACGCTCTCGTCCGTCCATTCGTCCGTTATGCCGGACGAGCCGCAGGAGCTTACCGTCCGGCAGGACGACGACGGCGAAGCGTTTGACGAGGAAAAATTTGAAATGACCACCGAGGGACGGCTCCGTCTCTGTGACAGCCGCGTCGAGCTGGAATATTTTGAGACCGAGCTGACCGGCATGGACGGCTCCTGCACCTGTATTTCCTTCGAGCAGGACGAGCCGGGGCTCGTGACGATGCTCCGCACCGGTTCGGTCGAGACCGCGCTCGTGTTCGAGGAAGGCTGCCGCCATGTCTGCACCTACAACGCCGACCCGATGGCGTTCGAGGTCACGGTCTCGACCGAGCGCGTCGAAAACCGTCTGACGCTCGACGGCGGCTCGCTCGAGCTGCTCTACGGCATCGAATTCCGCGGTTCCGTGACCGAAATGACGCACATCACCCTCAGCGTCCGCACACTGGAAGGCTGACCATGCCGAAAACCGTGAAAAAAGAAACGCCGCAGAACGTCCTCACCGCCGCGCAGTTCCGTCAGAACAATCCTCCCGCGAAGCCCGCGCCGCGCGGCGTCTGGCTTTTCTGGGGCGAAGAGAATTTCCTGAAACAGCGCGAGCTTCAGGCGCTGCGGAAAAAGGCGCTGCCCGATGAAAACGCCGCCGCGTTCGATCATTATCTGTTCACGCGCGACAATTATACGCCCGACGCGCTGTTCAGCGCGGTCATGGCGGTGCCGATGATGGGGGACGTCAAGCTCGTCGAGCTGTACGAATACCCTTTCACCGAGCTGATGCAGAAAAAGGAAGACCTTTCCGCCTTTGAAAAAACGCTCGCCGCCGCGTCCGAAAGCGACGACACGCTGTTTCTGATCTACACCACGCCCGAAAATTTCGACCCCGTTTCAGGCAAAAAATCGGGCGACGGCAAAAGCGCCGACGACGACAAAAAGTCCGGCGGCGGAAAAAAGTCCGACGAAGGCAGGAAATCCGACAGTTCCAAGCAGTCCGTCTGGTGGAAACTGATCGCGCAGTACGGGAATATGGTCGAATTCGCGCACGAAACGTCGCAGAAGCTGGCCGGCTGGGTACAGAAGCACTTTGCCGCCGACAAAATCGTCGCGGAACCGAACGAATGCCTTTTCCTGATGGAAACGGTCGGTCACGACATGGCGACGCTGACCGGCGAGATCGAAAAGCTCTGCGTTTACCTGCACGCAAACGGGCGGGAAAAGCTCGAAAGAGCCGATATCACACAGGTCTGCCCGTTCAACAAGGAGTTCGGCGATTTCGCGTTCGCCGACGCGATCCTTGACGCCGACACCGAAAAAGCGTTCTGGATCCTGGCGGAGTACCGCCGGACGAACGCCGCCGCGATCGTCATTCTGGGCGGCATCACGAAAATCTTCATGGATATGACGGCGCTCAAATTCTGCGCCGCCGCCGGCATTTCGTCCGATGAAGCGGCGAAGCGGATCGGACTGCACCCCTACGTCGCCAAGCTCCGGCTGGCCAAGGCAAAGCTCATCGAACGTCAGGCGCTGGAGGAGATCCTTGCGCTCTGCGCCGAGACTGACGCCGCGCTCAAATCCACCTCCGCCGACGAATATGTGCTGCTCGAACGGCTGATCGCCACCGCTTCGACTATCAGAAAAAGGAAAGTCTTCCTGTGAACGAAAAACTGAAGATCCTCATCCCCATCGCCGTCGAGGGGAAATACGACAAGATCAAGGTGTCCTCCATCGCCGACGCGCAGATCATCACGACCGACGGCTTCGGCGTGTTCGCAAAAGAGGATAAAAAGCTGCTGATCCGCCGTCTTGCCGAGCCGCGCGGACTGATCGTGCTGACCGACAGCGACGGCGCGGGGCTGGTCATACGGAACTATTTCCGTTCCATCCTGCCGAAGGAAAAGCTGTACCACCTTTACACCCCTCAGATCGAGGGCAGGGAAAAACGCAAAAAAGAGCCGTCCAAAGCCGGTTTTCTCGGCGTCGAGGGAATCGAAGCGGACACGCTGCGGGCGCTTCTCGCACCGTTCGCCGTTCCGGAGAACGGGGAGAACAATGAAACAAATTCCGTCCTTTCGACCCGCGAGGTGACGAAAGCCGATTTTTACGCCGACGGACTGTCAGGCGGCGAAGGAAGCGCGGCGAAACGCGGACGGCTCGCCGAATCGCTCGGTCTGCCGCCGGACCTGTCGGCGAACGCGCTGCTCGCCGCGGTCAACCTTCTCGCCGGGTACGAACGTTACCGGGAGCTTATCGACCATGTGGACAAAAATTCGTGAACTCTGTACGAAATACCGGGAGATCATCCGGTATCTGATCGTCGGCGTGCTGACTACCGCCGTCAGTTATCTCGTATACTACCTCTGCCTGTACGGGTTCAGTTTCAGCTGGGTCGCATCGCAGGTGCTGTCGTGGGCGGGAGCGGTCGCGTTCGCATTTTTCGTGAACCGCCGGTTCGTGTTCGGCGAAACGGGACGCGAGGGGATTTTTGCCGAAGCCTGCAAATTCGTCGGGATGAGACTGGCTTCGCTCGGCGTCGAGACCTTTCTGCTCTGGGTGCTGATCGACCTTCTCGGCATGGGCGAAGGGCTGGCGAAGCTCCCCGTCTCGGTGCTGACCGTGCTGGTCAATTATCTCGCGTCGCGGCTGTTCATTTTCACAAAGGCAAAACGCCGCTGACCGTTCCCGGAAGGAGAACGTTTTCATGAAAATCAAATTTCACGTCGAGGGCATGATGTGCGCAGCCTGCTCCGCGTCGGTCGAAAAGGTCTCGTCCCGCGTCGAGGGCGTCCGCAAAGCCGAGGTCAGCCTGCTCGCAAAGCAGCTGACCGTCACCTGCGAGCGCGACACGCCCGAGCTGCGCGAAAGGATCTGCGCCGCCGTCGCCAAAGCCGGCTTTTCCGCCGAACCGTTCGGCGCGAAAAAGACCGAAACCGCCGACGCGCGCGCCGCTGACGGGCAAAACCGCCTGAAACAGCTGAAGATCCGGCTTTTTACGTCGATCGGTCTGCTCGTCGTTTTAATGTACCTGACGATGGGGCAGATGATCGGTCTGCCGACGCCGCCGTTCTTTCAGGGGACGGAAAATCTGTCGGTTTTCGCCTTTACGCAGCTTCTGCTGACCCTCCCGATCCTGATCCTCAACCGGAAATTCTATATCGTCGGCTTCAAAGCGCTTAAAAACCGTGCGCCGAACATGGACACGCTCGTCGCGGTCGGGTCGGGCGCTGCCGTCCTCTACGGAATCGCCGCGATCTATCTGATCGGCTGGGGTCTGGGACACGGCGACCTCGCGCTCGCCGAAAGCTATGGCAAAAACCTCTATTTCGAGTCCGCCGCGATGATCCTGACGCTCGTCACGGTCGGCAAAACGCTCGAAGAACGAGCGAAAAACAAGACCGGCGAAGCGGTCGAGCGTCTGACGAAGCTCGCGCCCGAAACGGCGGAGATCGAACGCAGCGGCGAGATCCTGACCGTTCCCTGCTCCGATCTGCGGGTCGGAGACGTCGTTCTCGTCCGTCCGGGTCAGTCGATCCCAGCCGACGGAACTGTGATCGACGGTCTCTCGTCGGTCGACGAATCCGCGCTGACCGGCGAATCCATCCCGGTCGAAAAAGCGCCGGGCAGCCCGGTCTTCACGGCGACGATCAATCAGAGCGGCAGCTTCCGCTTCCGTGCGGAAAAGGTCGGCGGCGACACGTCGCTCGCCCGCATCATCGAGCTGGTGCGCGACGCGGGCGCGACGAAAGCGCCGATCGCGCGGCTCGCCGACAAGGTGAGCGGCGTCTTCGTGCCGGTCGTCATGTCGATCGCCGCCGTGACGCTGATCGTCTGGCTGATCCTCGGCAAACCGTTTGATTTCGCGCTCTCGCGCGGCATTTCGGTGCTGGTCATCTCCTGCCCGTGCGCGCTGGGACTGGCGACGCCGGTCGCGGTCACGGTCGCCATCGGACGGCTCGCCGAGCGCGGCATCCTCATCCGTTCCGCCGAAGCGTTGGAGATCCTGCACAAAACGAAAACCGTCGTGCTTGACAAAACCGGCACGATCACCGAAGGCAAGCCGTCGGTCTGCGACGTGCTTCCGGCGGAAGGGGTCGCGGAGACCGAGCTTCTGACCGCCGCCGCTTCCATCGAATCCGACAGCGAGCATCCGCTCGCCGCCGCCGTCCGAACCTTTGCGTCCGAAAAGCACGTCGAACCGCTTCCGACCGACGGATTTTCCGCCGTTCCGGGACGCGGCGTGAGCGCGGACATAAACGGCGCGCGTCACTTCGGCGGAAACGAAGCCTATATGAAGGAAGCGAACGTGACCGTCCCCGACGTGTCCGTCCTGACCGGCGCGGGCAAGACCGTGCTGTTTTTCGCGCGGGAGGACGGGAAAGCCGTCCCTGATGCATCGGACGCCGCCTTAACAGCCCTGCCGAATGGCGCGGTATCGTCCGCAAAAGCAGCTGCGCCCGTCTTTCTCGGCGTGATCGCGGTCGCCGACCCGGTGAAGGAAACCAGTCCCGCCGCCGTCGCTTCGCTGATGAAGGACGGCATCGACGTCGTGATGCTGACCGGCGACAACGCCGCGACAGCCCGCGCCGCCGCCGACAAAGCCGGGATACGTTCGGTCACAGCCGAGGTCCTGCCCGCCGACAAGGAAAAAGTCGTCGCGTCGCTTCGTGAGAGCGGCGTGGTCACGTTCGTCGGCGACGGGATCAACGATTCGCCCGCGCTCTCGCGCGCCGACGTCGGCGTCGCCATCGGAAGCGGCGCGGACATCGCCATCGACTCCGCCGACGTCGTTCTGATGAAAAACGACCTGTCCGACGTTCCCGCAGCGATCGGATTTTCGCGCAAAACCGTCCGCAACATCCGGCAGAACCTTTTCTGGGCGTTCTTTTACAACACGCTCGGCATTCCGATCGCGGCGGGCGTGCTGTCGCCGCTCGGCGTCACGATGAGCCCGATGATCGGCGCGGCGGCGATGAGCCTTTCTTCCCTGTTCGTCGTCACGAACGCGCTGCGTCTGACCAGAACAAAGATCTCCGGCGAGACCGGAGACCGGAAATAACATTCACATCATCATTCAGGAGGACAGAATCATGAAAAAGACCATCAACATCAAAGGTATGATGTGCGGCAAATGCACCGCCCGCGTCGAAAAAGCGCTGACCGCGCTCGGCTGTAAGGTCGTGACCGACCTCAAAGCCGGAACCGCCGTCGTCGAAGCCGGCACGCTCGACGATAAGGCGCTGCGTGAAGCGGTCGAAGACCTCGGCTTCGACGTGGTGAGCATCGTCGGATGACCGCCGGACGCTCGGAAAATTCCGTTCGGAACAGCCTGTTTGCCATCGTCGGACAGGCTGTTTCTCTCGGAATGGGCTTTGTGACGCGGCTCGTCTTCGTCCGCGTGCTGGGCGAGACCGTGCTGGGCGTCAACAACATTTTCTATTCGGTGCTGTCGCTCCTGTCGCTGACCGAGCTGGGGCTCGGCAGTGCGCTGAACTTTGCGCTCTACAAACCGATCGCGGAGCGCGACGACATCTCGACCGGGAAGTTTATGAACCTCTACGCCCGCGCGTACCGCATCGTGGCAGCCGCCGTGTTCGGGATCGGGCTGTGTCTCATCCCGCTTCTGCCGTGGCTGACCGCGAAAGCGCCGGACGTTCCCCATCTCACGCCCGTTTATCTGCTGTTTTTGCTGGATTCCGCCGGGTCGTACCTGTTTTCCTACCGCCGCGCGCTGGTCACGGCTTCACAGAACGACTGGCTCAACTCGCTGAATCTCTGCCTGTTCGGCGTTCTCCAGAATCTCGTTCAGCTCGTTCTCCTGCTCACGACCGGGAGCTATTTATTCTATCTCGCGGCGAAGCTCGTCTGCACGTTTCTGTCGAACGTCTCGATCTCGTTCACGGCAAAGCGGTTGTTCCCGGCGCTTTCGGGCGTGCGCGGTCTGCCGGAGAAGTCGGAAACGGCGGGCATCCTCAAAAACGTCAAGGAGCTGTTCCTAAACCGCTTCGGAAGCGTCGTCGTCACCGGAACGGACAATCTGCTCATCGGCGCACAGAGCGTCGCGCTGGTCGGCATTTACTCCAATTACCTGCTGATCGTGCAGACGGTCCAGACCGTTCTGACGCAGGTGATGAACGCAGTGACGGCGAGCGTCGGCAATCTGCTGGCGGGAGACGACACGTTAAAGCGGCGCACGGTCTATCGTGATCTGATGTTCGCCGCGTGCTGGCTCTACGGCTTTTCCGCCGCCGCGCTCGATCTGCTGTCGACCCGGTTCATCGCGCTCGTGTTCGGCGCGAACCTTGTCATCCCGGAAATGACGGTCCACCTGATCGCGCTCAACTTCTACCTGAACGGCGTCCGTCAGCCGAATCTCATGTACATCAACGCCGCCGGACTGTTTCACGACGTCCGCTTCAAGGGGATCGTCGAGGCGGCGATCAACCTCGCGGCTTCGGTTCTCTTCTTAAAGCTCGGTCTCGGACTGTTCGGCGTGCTTCTCGGAACGACCGTTTCGCTGTTCGCGTCGAGCCTCTGGTGGGAGCCGTGGACGGTCAGCCGCTATTTTGCGGGAGAAGACCGCGCGTCGCTCGGCCTGTTTTTCCTCTATAATCTCGCAGGCTTCGCCGCGCTTCTCGCCGTGCGTCTGACAGCCGGAGCGGTCGTCGGACTGCTCCCGGTCACGGCCGGCGGCTTTATCGCCGCAGTTTTCGTCACGGCGATCCTTCCGAATCTCTTATACCTTCTCATCGGCTTTCGGACGAAGGAATTCGGCTTTTTCGCCGGTATCCTGAAGCGGATGATACGCCGGTAACGCCAAGCGGGCGAAGGTCTCTGACCTTCGCCCGCTTTTTTATTCAGAGCGTCACGCCGTTTTTGAACAGCGCGATATCGCACCAGCCGCGCGACTCGCCCTTCGTTTTTCTGCCGTCCGCGACCTCGGCGCAGAGCGTGAACAGCTCCCCGCCCATCCCGTCGAGCGTCCCGCCGTCGAGCAGACCGGCGGCGGAAAAGTCGATCCAGTGCGGCTTTTTCTCCGCGAGCGTCCGGTTCGTGGCGATCTTCACGGTCGGCACGGGAGCGCAGAGCGGCGTTCCCCGCCCGGTCGTGAACAGGATCATCTGTGCGCCCGACGCCGCCAGCGCCGTCACCGCGACGAGATCGTTGCCCGGACCGTTGACCAGATACAGCCCGGACGCGCCTCCGCCGGACTTCGGGCATTCGCCGAAATCGAGTGCGCCGACGACCGGCACCTTTCCGCCCTTCTGCACACAGCCGAGCGACTTTTCCTCGAGCGTCGTGATGCCGCCCTTCACGTTTCCGGGCGACGGATTGTCCGAAATGCCCTCTCCGTGCGAAAGGAAGTATTCGCGGAAGCGCCGGATCGTTCCCGACACATCGTCAAAGACCGGGCGGTCGACGCAGCGGGACAGCAGGATCTGCTCCGCGCCGAAGACCTCCGGCACCTCGGTCATGAGGATCGACGCGCCCTCCTTGGCGAACGTTTCCGCACAGCGTCCGACCAGCGGATTCGCCGTCAGACCGCTGTACCCGTCCGAGCCGCCGCATTTGACGCCGATGACCAGCTCGGAAAACGGGATCGGCTCGGGTTTGTCCTGTTTGATCTGCCCGGCGAGCGTCCGCAGGAGCTTCATGCCCTCTTCAAACTCGTCGCCGCAGTCCTGCATATTGAGGAATTTCACGCGCGTTTCGTCGACCTCTCCGAGCGCTTCCCGCATCAGACCGAGATGGTTCTCCTCGCACCCCAGTCCGAGGACCAGCACGCCGCCCGCGTTCGGATGGCGGATCAGTCCGCAGAGCGTGCCGCGCGTCGTTTTCAGGTCGCCGCCGAGCTGTGAACAGCCGAACTGATGCGTCAGCGCACGGCAGACGATCCCGGTCTCACGGCTCGCTTCGGCGGCAAGATCGCGCGCCGTGCAGTTTGCGCATCCGACCGTCGGCACGATCCACAGCTCGTTCCGGA
>JAZRXB010000136.1:0-5911 GCA_045600005.1 Eubacteriales bacterium
GACGGATGCCCCCGATCTCATCGCCCGACAGCGGGTGAGGCGCCCGCGCCGCCAGTCCGTCGGCGAACGGGTCGGGGACGCGCGTGTTCAGCAGGCGGTATTCGTATTCCTTTTTCGCCACGTCGTGGCGCACGTGAAAGCTGTCCGGCACGACCAGCGCCGACTTCACCGCGACGCCCTTCGGCATACGCACGTTGAGCGCCGCCGGGATCTTTTCGCACGGAAGGGCGCGGTCGGTGTCGTAGGTCGCAAAAAACTGCAAAGCGTGAACGCCCGCGTCGGTGCGGCTGCACCCTTTGAGCGGGTAGCGCTCGCCGTAGAGCGATTCGAGCGCGTCCTGTACCGCGCTCTGCACCGTGACCTTCCCCGGCTGCACCTGAAAGCCCGCGAAATCGGTCCCGCGATAGGCGAGTTCCAATAAAATCTTCATTATTATATACGGCTCTCAGAGCGAAATGCCGAACGGGATCTGATTCAAGAGGACCAGCGCCGCGCCGAACAGGATCATCACCGCGAACGCCGCGAAATCGCGTCCCGACAGCTTCAGCGTCGTCATGCGCGTCCGACCGTCGCCGCCGCGGTAACAGCGGCATTCCATCGCCGTCGCCAGCTCGTCCGCCCGGCGGAACGCCGAGACGAACAGCGGGATCAGGATCGGCACGAGCGCTTTGACCCGTTCGGTCAGCGTTCCGTTCGTGAAATCCGCGCCGCGCGCTTTCTGTGCCGACATGATCTTGTCGGTCTCCTCGATCAGCGTCGGGATGAAGCGCAGCGCGATCGTCATCATCATCGAAAATTCGTGGACGGGCAGATGCAGCTTCCGAAGCGGCGCGAGCAGCTGTTCCAGACCGTCGGTCAGCATGATCGGCGAGGTCGTGTAGGTCAGCAGGATCGTCGTGCCGACGAGCAGCGCCGTGATGCGGATGATCATCATCACCGCAAAGACGACGCCTTCCAGATAAATGCTGATTTTCCAGAAGCTGACAAGCAGTATATCGCCCTTCGTCCAGAAGACGTTGAAGATCGTCGTGAACGCCAGCACGAACATTAAAGGTTTCAGACTTTTTAAGATCGTTTTCGGCGGAATGTGCGAGATGGCGACTAAGAGAATGGCGCTGACGACGACCAGCGCGAAGGAAAGCGCGTTTTTCGCAAGGAAAATGGCGACGATGTAGAGGATCGTCAGCAGGATCTTCGCCCGCGGGTCGAGCTTATGGATGACCGAATTGCCCGGGAAATACTGCCCGAGCGTGATGTCGCGTATCATCAGCCCCGCCTCCTTTCGGAGAGCAGTTTAAGCAGCTCTTCCCGCACCGCTTCGACAGTGTAAAGTCCGCGCGGAAGCGGCAGACCCTTCGCCCGCAGAAGATTCGCCAGCTCGGTGATCTGCGGCACGTTCAGTCCGACGCCGGTCAGCTCCTCGGCGCGGTCGAAGACCTCGGCGGTGGTCCCCTGCATGAAAATTTTCGCTTCGCTCATGACGATGATCTCGTCCGAGTAGCGCGCCATGTCCTCCATCGAGTGGGAGACGATGACGACCGTGTTCATCCGCTCGCGCTGATAGCGGCGGATGCCGCCCAAAATGTCCTCGCGTCCCTTCGGGTCAAGTCCGGCGGCGGGCTCGTCCAGCACCAGCACATCGGGTTCCATCGCCATCACACCGGCGATGGCGACGCGGCGCTTCTGTCCGCCCGACAGGTCAAAGGGGGATTTTTCGAGAAGATCGTCCGAAACGCCGCAGAAACGCGCGGCTTCGGCGACGCGGCGCTCGATCTCGGCGTCGTCGAGCTTCATGTTCGTCGGTCCGAACGCGATGTCGCGCCGGACGGTTTCTTCAAATAACTGATATTCGGGGTACTGGAACACCAGCCCGACCTTGCAGCGGAAGCGCGCGATCTCCTTCGGCTTTTCCCAGATGTCCTCGCCGCCGACCAGCACCTGACCGCTCGTCGGGCGGTTCAGACCGTTAAGGAGCTGTACGAGCGTCGACTTGCCCGAACCGGTGTGTCCCATCAGACCCGTGATGACGCCGCCGTGGATCGTGACGGAAACGTCGTCGAGCGCCTTTTTCGCAAACGGCGTGTCGGGGCTGTACAGGTAGGATACGTTTTTGAGTTCGATTTCTGTCATGGATGACCACTAACCTTCAGGACGGCAGCCGTTCGCCGTCCGGATTTATTTTGAAATTTTCGCCCTGCGAGCGGCGGGCTCTTCGATCGGACGGATCGGCTCGGCGAAAAGACGCAGGATCTCGTCCGCGCAGTCGGCGGCCGACAGCTTTGACAGGGGCAGAGGCTTCCCGTCCCGCTTCACACCCGCCTGATTCAGTTCATACAGCAGCTCGGTCGGCTGCGGAACGTCCAGCCCGATGGCTTCCAGCTCTTTCACGTGCGAGAAGACCTCGCCGGGCGTGCCGTCGAGTCTGATCTCGCCGTCGTTTAACACGATCACGCGACCGCAGAGCGCGGCTTCGTTCATATAGTGCGTGATGTGAAGCACCGTGATGCCGAATTCGCGGTTCAGCCGCAAAATCGTGTCCATCACCTCGGCGCGTCCGCTCGGGTCGAGCATGGCGGTCGATTCGTCGAAAATGATGCACTTCGGCATCATGGCGATGATGCCCGCGATGGCGACACGCTGCTTCTGTCCGCCCGAAAGCTGGTGCGGCGAATGGCGCGCGAACGAGGTCATGCCGACCGTGGCGAGCGCGTCGTCGACGCGCTTCCTGATCTCGGACGGCTCGACGCCGAGATTTTCGGGCCCGAACGCGACGTCCTCCTCGACGATGGTGGCGACGAGCTGGTTGTCGGGATTCTGGAAGACCATGCCGACGTTCCGGCGGTTCTCGAACAGCTGGTCCTCGGTGAGGTCGGGCGACGTGACGTCAAGCCCGTCCACGACGATCTTCCCCGAATCGGGCGTCAGGATGAGATTGATGAGCTTGGCGAGCGTCGATTTGCCCGACCCGTTGTGACCAAGCACCGCGACGAGCGAACCGCGCTCGATCGAGAGGTTCAGGTCGCGCAGAACGGGCGACCTGTTCCCTTCGTCGTCGGTGTAGGAAAAGTTCAGATGCTCGATCTGAATGAAAGGTTCGTTCATGCGTCCGCCTCCGATGTGAATGCCGCGTCCGACAGCTCGTCCGCATATGCGGCGAGCAGGGACCGCGCCGGTTCGTCCGTCAGACTGCCGCGAAGCGACAGCTCCGCGCGTCCGTTTTCATAGCGCGCCGCCGTCAGGTCAAGTCCCGCCGCCGTCAGCGTCGACACGACGCGCGAAAACTCGGCGCCGCCGACCGGCGAAAACGCGAGCTTTACGGCGTTTCCGGCGCAGACGGAGGGTTTGTTTTTCGCAAAGAGCCGGTACTGCGACAGCTTCGACATCGCCATGACGCCCTCAAAGCTGCCGCGCAGTTCGGCGCGCACCTCATCGGGCGCACCCTCCGCACAGCGGTCGAGGACGGCTTTTTCACGCTCCGGCGCGAAGACTTTCAGGCCGTTTTCGATTTTATAATTTGCCACATCTTTAACGACGGCGAGCCGTTCGAGGAGGAGCGCTTTCAGCGAGGCGTCGATGCGGTCGATCTCGGCTCTCGATTCGTTCAGAGTTTTCATGGTTGTCCCTTACTTTCGTCGGAATCGCGGTTTTCAGCGCCGCACGGGAGGTCTTTCAGACCTTTGACCAGCGCGAGCTTGAGCCGCAGGGCAGGACCGCGCCCGTCTGAGCGACCGGCAGACCGATCTCGTCCGATTCGACCTTCCCGCCGAATTTCGGCACGAGGTGCAGATGGAGCAGATAGCCCATCGCCGACGGCGACAGACCGGTCGTGTACGAGTTGATGAGGAAGAAAAGCGGGTCGTCCGACAGGACCTGTACGGTCAGCGCGATCAGATCGTCGACCGAATCCTCGAGCTTCCAGACCTCGCCGGACGGACCGCGCCCGTAGGACGGCGGGTCCATGATCACCGCGTCATAGCGGGTCCCGCGCCTGTTCTCGCGCTCGACGAATTTCTTGCAGTCGTCGACGATGTAGCGGATGGGCGCGTCCTCGAGCGAGCAGAGCTTCGCGTTTTCACGGCAGAGCGAGACCATGTTTTTCGCCGCGTCGACGTGACAGACCGACGCGCCCGCTTTGGCTGCCGCGACGGTCGCGCCGCCGGTGTAGCCGAACAGATTTAACACCTTGACCGGTCTCCCCGCATTCCTGATGAGGTCGGAGAACCAGTCCCAGTTGACCGCCTGCTCGGGGAACAGACCGGTGTGCTTGAAGCCCATCGGACGGACGATGAAGCGCAGTCCGAGCGGTTCGTAACCGATCTGCCACGATTCGGGCAGCTTGTTGTCGCGCCACGAGCCGCCGCCGCTCGACGAGCGCTGATAGGAAGCGTCGGGGCGTTTCCAGAGGGGATCCTTCCGGACGTTTTTCCAGATGATCTGCGGGTCGGGACGGACGAGAACGTACCGCCCCCAATGTTCGAGCCGTTCTCCGTCCGAAGCGTCAAGAAGCCCGTAATCCTGCCATTTGTCGGCTTTCCACATGATATTTCCTTCTATTATTTATATATTGGTCATTTGCCGTCGCTGTCGAGCGCCTGCGAGAAGATGTCAACCTGACCGTCGTCGGACTTGGGTGCGTCGGCGGCGGGCTTCCACGGCAATCCGAGATGCTCGTAGGCAAGCCTTGTCGCACAGCGTCCGCGCGGCGTGCGGGCTAAAAAGCCGATCTGCATCAGATACGGCTCGTAGACGTCTTCGAGCGTGATCGACTCCTCGCCGATCGTCGCGGCGAGCGTTTCGAGACCGACCGGGCCGCCGTTGTAGAACGAGATGATCGTTTCGAGCATCCGGCGGTCGATGTTGTCAAGTCCCAGCTCGTCGATCTCGAGCATATTGAGCGCGGCGTTCGCGGTCTCGCGGTCGATCACGCCGCGCCCCCGCACCTGCGCGTAGTCGCGCACGCGCTTTAAGAGCCGGTTGGCGATTCGCGGCGTTCCGCGCGAGCGGGACGCAAGCTCCAGCGCGCCCTCCGGGTCGATCTTGATGCCGAGGATGCCCGCCGAGCGGTTGACGATGGTCGCCAGCTCCTCGACCGTGTAAAGCTCCAGCCGCAGAAGCACGCCGAAGCGGTCGCGCAGCGGAGTCGAGAGCTGACCGGCGCGGGTGGTCGCGCCGATGAGTGTGAAGCGCGGCAGCGGCAGATGGATGCTCTGCGCGCTCGGACCCTTGCCGATGATGATATCGACCGCGAAATCCTCCATCGCCGGGTAGAGGATCTCCTCGACCGGACGCGGCAGACGGTGGATCTCGTCGATGAACAGCACGTCCTTTTCGGACAGATTGGTCAGCAGCGCGACGAGATCGCCCTGCTTTTCGATGGCTGGACCGCTCGTGACGCGGATGTTCACGCCCATTTCGTTTGCGATGATGTTCGACAGCGTGGTCTTGCCGAGTCCGGGAGGACCGTAGAGCAGCACGTGGTCGAGCGATTCGGAGCGGAGCTTCGCGGCGTCGATATAGATCTTCAGATTTTCCTTCGCCTTTTCCTGCCCGATGTAGTCGTCGAGCCGGAGCGGACGGAGAGAGCGGTCAGCATCGCCGTCCTCCGGGACGGGACCGGTGCTGACGATGCGGTTTTCAAAGTCAAAATCGTCGTCGGTAAAATTCATTTCGGCTTTCCTCATTCTTCTGCGAACAGACGGGCGGCTTCGAGCGCGAGCGAGGGCGTGACGGCTCCGCCGTTTTTGATGAGCGCGTAATCGAACGTGCGGCGGCAGAGACGTATGACGTCGGTCATCGAAGGACCGGCGGCTTCGGCGATGACGGCGGCGCTTTCGCGGTCGAGCGGAACGCCGACGCGCGCCGCCTCAAACAGCAGCATGGTCATGCGCTCGGCGGACAGCTCGGGCGTGAT
>JAZRXB010000137.1:0-11583 GCA_045600005.1 Eubacteriales bacterium
GCGATGTTGGCGAACGGACCGCCGTGAACGAGCGCGGGCGTGTTTTCGATGGTCTGAACGAGGTTCGGCTTGAGCGCGTCCTTTAAGAGCGCCGCCATGGAGCCTTCGGCGTGCAGGTCGCGCGCAAAGACCGGCGAGCCGTCGTACTTGTACGCGACGAGGATCGAGCCGAGACGCTTTTTGAGGTCGGAGATAGACTCTGCGAGGCAGAGGATCGCCATGACCTCGGACGCGACGGTGATCTGGAAGTGGTCCTCACGGACGACGCCGCTGAGCTTGCCGCCCATGCCGATGACGCAGTTGCGCAGCGCACGGTCGTTGGTGTCGGTGCAGCGCATGAAGACGACGCGGCGCGGGTCGATATTCAGCTCGTTGCCCTGCTGGAGGTGGTTGTCGAGGATGGCGCAGAGGAGGTTGTTCGCCGCGGTGATGGCGTGGAAGTCGCCGGTGAAGTGCAGGTTGATGTCCTCCATCGGGACGACCTGCGCGTATCCGCCGCCTGCCGCGCCGCCCTTGACGCCGAAGACCGGTCCGAGAGACGGTTCGCGGAGCGCGATGACGGCGTTCTTGCCGATCTTCTTCATTGCCATGCCGAGACCGACGGTCGTGGTGGTCTTGCCCTCTCCGGCGGGAGTGGGGTTGATGGCGGTGACGAGAATGAGCTTGCCATAGGGCTTGTCCTCGGTGCGCTTGATGAAGGCGTCGGTGATCTTCGCCTTATAGCGTCCGTAGAGCTCCATTTCGTCTTCCCTGACGCCGAGTCCGGCTGCGATCTCGCTGATCGGAAGCATGGTCGCGTTCTGAGCAATTTCGATGTCGCTGAGCATTGTCGCATTCCCTTGTCCGCACGTCCGGGTGCGGACCCTTTCTTCTATTTTATAGCTTTATTATAGCACAGTTTTCCCCTCCGGTCAAGGTACTTGACAAAAATCGGCGCGTCAAATCAAACTTTCGCCGTTTTTCAGCCGTCCGGCAGAGCGGCGGGCGGATTTGTGTGCGAAATGCCGAACATTTACGCGAAAACGCTCCTTCTAATCTTATCTTTATTCTGGGAGATTGTAAAAATGCCCTAAGGTGACAAACGTTATAATAAAATCCGTTTTTATGTCGGCTTCGCCGACATAAAAACTCCTCTAAGGTGAGCTAGGGCGAGCCCTCGCGCCGATATGGGGATAGCCGTCAAAACAAGTTTTGCCGGCGGCGATAAGCGCGAGTATTGATTGTAAAACGAAGTTTTACAATCGACTAATCTTATCTTTTCTGTTACAATTCTGTGACATCCCTTGCCAAGCGCGAAAAAAGGCGGTATAATAGTTTTGTATCGTTAAAATCTATGAAAAACGAGGTTTTCCGACATGAAAAAGATCAGAATCGCAGGAGCGGCTGCCGTTCTTTCGCTTTCGCTCGCCGCCTTTTCCGTCATGACCGCGGCGGAAGGTCAGACGTGGGACCCGGAATCGGACCCGCTCGTCTCGCTGTCCTACCTAAACGAAGTCGTTCTTCCCGAAAACGACCGAAAGCTCGGCGAGCTGACGAAAAAGCTCGACGAGCTGACGAAAACGGTCGACGCGCTTTCCAAAACGGTCGAGCAGAAAAGCGCCGCCGTCGAAGCGCTCGACAGGGAAAACGCCGCGCTGAAAAAGCAGGCGGACGAGCTTTCCTCGTCGGTCGCGGCGCTTTCGCGCGAAAAGAACGAGCTTCACGGCGAGCTTCGCACGCTTGCCGCGGCGTTCGCGTCGTCCGGCAGCGGCTGGGAGGTCGTGTTCCTTGACAAGGGCGCGCTGCTGGCTGCCGACAGTCCGCTGGAGCTGATCCTCCGTTCGGGGACTGCCGAAGCCGTTTCGGACTCGATCAACGGTCTGAACGACGTGACCGACGGCTATGAGCTGATGAACGGCGACGCGCTGCCGCTGTTCCATTCGGTGCTGATCCCGCGCGGCGGAGACGGGCGCGGCGTCTGCATCACGTCCGAGGGCGGCGCATATGTCATGCTGAGAGGAGATTATCGCATTGTCAACCGGTAAAAAATCACGCAGAGAGAAAATGAGACGGGCGATCGCGCTCGTCATGGCGGCGCTTCTGGCGCTGTCGGTGGTCGCCACGGTCATCATGTACACCACGCGCGCGTATGCGATGGAGGAAGCGGAGCGGTTCGGGGTCATCACGCTCGCCGACGACCCGGACAAAATGCCCATCCGCATCGGTTTGATGTACGGCTCGAACGTCACGGTCGGGTTTGAGGTCACGGCGCCTTACGGCTTCGTTGTGAATCGGGTGCTGACCTCGGACCCTTCCTTAGCCGCCGAACCCATCTGGGAGCTTGAGATCGGCAAGGTATCGGCGGCAGTTGACGCGAATCTCTCAAAATCGGCGATGACCTACTCGGTCACGTCGTCCGCGAACGCGGTGATCGGCGGCTGGCACGTCGACCTCGCGGGCGAGCTGACGAAAAGCGGGACTGAAACGCTGATCGCGTCGGTCTCGCCCGCGCTCGCGCAGACGGGCGTTTACGCGATCCCGTGTTACATCGACGGCGCCTATCACGTTCGGGCGGGACATTTCGGCAGCCGCGAGTCTGCCGAAGGGCTGATCGAAAAGCTGTCGCCCTCCCTTCCGGGTCTTTCGATGACGCCGGTCGGACCGTCCGGCACGGCGGTGACAGTGCTTGACCCGATGACCGACCGGGTCTTATTTGAATACGACGACCGCGACGCGACGAATCTCGGCTTCACGGCGCGGACCTCTCCGACAGGCGAGCCGGAATATCTCATCACGCCCGCGCAGAAGGAATACGACGGCGTTTTCACGTTCATCCGGCACCGCGACGGGAACATCGACGGCGTTGCGCTGACCGACATCATTCCGCTCGGCGAGTACATCAAGGGCGTGCTTCCCTACGAGATCCTGAACACGTGGCCCATCGAGGCGCAGAAGGCGTTTGCGATCTGCGCGCGCTCGTTCACGCTGTCGGGCGTCAACCGCCACGAGCGGGCGTATGGAATTGACTTATGCAATTCGTCGCACTGTCAGGTCTATCAGGGACGCGCGCGCATCAACGAGCTGGTCGAGCAGGCGGTCCGCGAAACGGCGGGACAGGTGATGGTTTACGACGGCGAGATCGCGGTCGGCTATTACAGCGCGGTGGCGGGCGGCTGCACGGTCAGTCTGATCGACTGCTGGGGCTACACGGCAAGTCCGTATCTCGTCGCGGTCGAAACGCCGTGGGAGGACTACGCGGAACACAGCTACGGCGTCTGGTCGGCGGAGGTCACGCCGGCAGAGCTCTGCGCGTCGCTTCGGGCGGCGGGCTACACGTCGCTTCGCGGAAGCATCGCCGACATTTCGGTCGACGAGCTGGCGGAAAACTCGACTTACGTAAAGCAGATCACGTTCACGGACATTTACGGGACGAAAGCGACGGTCAGAAACACCGACAACATCCGCATCGCGCTGTCGGATTTCTGCAAATCGGCGAATTTCGTCGTCGGGCGCGGTTCGGTGAAGACGACCGAAGCGGTGTTCGATTCGGACGAAGGCGTTCCGGCGGTCGTCCGGACGGGCGGCGGAACGTTCACCCGCACCGGAACGTCGCTCCCGGTGCTGACGGGCAGCGGGAAGGTTTCGCGGAATCTCCCGTCGGCGTATGTTTTGGTTGGCAGAGCGCTCCTCCCGCTCGCGCCGGAGTACCCGTATCAGAAGACGGTGACGGTCACGGCGGAGAATCCCTCGAATTTCGTTTTCGCGGGCAAGGGCTGGGGTCACGGCGTCGGCTTATCTCAGATGGGCGCGATGCAGTACGCGCGCATCGGCGCGTCCGCCGAGACGATCCTGAAAGCATATTTCACGGGCGTCGAGATCGTCGACTACCGGACGTTATCGCATTAAGGTCAGGGGTTTCATTTTGACAAAAATTTGTTTTTTCTAAAGGAGATAAACAATGGAACGTTTTCCCGATCACGCGCGCGTCGCCTTTTTAGGCGACAGCATCACGGCGGCGCAGAATTTCGTGCCGCGCATTGTCGAATACTACCGCTCGCATCTGCCCGAAGCGCAGGTGAAATTCTGGAACTGCGGCGTATCCGGCGGTACGGCTTCGTCCGGGTTATTATACGCGGACGCGGATGTTTTTTCGGTGGATCCGACGCACGTCGTCATCATGCTCGCCGTCAACGATTCGCGCCGCGGACTGCTCGGTCAGCCGCAGAGCGAACGCCGCGACGCGGCGCTTGAAGAAGCGTTCACGACCTACGCGGCGAAAATGCGCGAGCTTACCGACCTGTTCCTTTCGCGCGGGATCAAGGTCATCATGATGACGCCGGTCCCCTACGCGGAGTTCTGCGAAACGGGCGCTCCCGCGCTTCCCGGCGGTCACGCGCTGATCTTACGCTACGCGGAGGAGGATCGGAAGATCGCCGCCGAGCGTTCGCTTGACGTGATCGACCTTCACGCGCGTTTCTGCGAGCTTTATCCGGTCGAGCCGCTCTTCAACGCCGACCACATCCACCCGAACGATCTCGGTCACTACCGCATCGCCGAGTTCATTCTCCGCTCTCAGGGTCTTACCATCGACCCCTTCCTCCCGCTCGAGGAAGCGACCGCCGCCATCTCCGAATGGCGTCAGGTCTGCCACCGCGTCCGCCGCGTCTACGCCACCGAGTGGATGATCGTCCGCAATTTCACCGCTCCGTGGGAGCAGAAAAAAGCCATCGTCGAGGAATATCTCGCCAACTGGAAGCCCGACGGCCGCGCCGCTGTCCTCGAAACTCTCGCCCGCGAATTCCTCGTCAACAAACCCCTCGAACCTTCCGACACCGCCTTCGTCAACCGCTGCATGGAGGAATTATATAACTGATTGTTTTGCGGGGAAGGAGGGGACTTTTTCCAGCGGCAAAGAAGTCTATCCGCTGCTTCGCAGCGGTCCCCTTCCCCGCGCCCCATCCCTTTCAAAAACCGCTATACATATGGGAGAAAGCAATTTTGTTTTTTCATAATTTGATGTGCCGGTTTCTGCGGGACGAAAGCGGCGGATTCTGTTGATTTATCATTCAGCGGTATTTTTCGTTGGCAAAAAAGCACAGACGCGGTGCTTCGCATCGGCTGGGAACTTACGGCGCTCACTACGGAACCGCTTTCATTCATTCCGTCTTCCCGTCGCTCCATCCATTTCCGCAAAGCGTCCTGCGGACTGCTTTGCCGATACCTTTTGAGGAATCGGGCGGCGAACGCCCGACTGCCGCAAATAAAAAAGCGCCCTGTACGGGCAGCTTTTTTTATTTAGCTGAACCTTGCAAAAGCGCCCGAAGGACTGCTTTTTTTAAGTTCGTGTGCCGCGAAAGCGTCCGAAGGACTGCTTTTTTTACGTTCGTGTGCCGCGAAAAGCGTCCGAAGGACTGCTTTTTGTTCTTTCGTGTGCCGCGAAAAGCGCCCGAAGGACTGCTTTTTTTAAGTTCGTGTGCCGCGAAAGCGTCCGAAGGACTTGCTTTTCGCCCGCCGCACAGTCCGTCAGCGGAAAGCGCACGCCACGTCTTCGCTGAAAAACCGCTCCAAACAGACAAAATTGCTTTTTCCCTGTATAGCGGTTTTTGAAGAGGATGGGGGCCGGGGGGAAGGAGCCGCTGCGAAGCAGCAGATAGACTTCTTTTCCGCTGGAAAAAGTCCCTCCTTCCCCCGGCAAATAAGAAATATGCGTTATTTCTGGAGCAGATGGAAGGCGAAACCGGCGATCTCGTCTTTGAAGTAGACGGCTTTGGACTCGCCGCGGGCGAATTTTTCGTAGCTTGCGGACTCGAACTCGAAGCCGAGGTTCTGGAAGTAGAAGACGGCGCGGTCGAGGAAGTTGCAGCCGACGGCGATATGACCGAGCGTGCCGAGACCGGGCTGGTAGAGCAGCTCGAAGCCGGTGCCGGCGAAGGAGCCGCTGTTGCCGTGCTTCGGCGCGAAACCGAACATGGATTCGAGGAGGGAGACTGCCGCGAGAGCCTTTTCCTTCGACTCGCAGTTGACGCCGACGTGCTTTAACTCGAAGCCGTGCATCAGCATGACCGCGCTGCGGGTCAGGCTTTGGATCTTTTCAAAGTCGCCCGCCGCGATGGCGTCGGTCGGAACCATGAAGGAGCCGCCGCACGCGAGGATCTTGCCGAATTTCAGATAGTCGAGGATGTTCGTCTCGTTCAGACCGCCGGTGGGCATGAATTTCAGCGAGCCGTAGGGAGCGCTCATCGCCTTGATCATCGGAAGACCGCCCGCCGCTTCTGCCGGGAAGAACTTCACGACGTCCAGACCAAGCTCGAGAGCCGCTTCGATGTCGCTCGGATTTGCGCAGCCGGGCGTGACCGGAACGCCGATGTCGACGCAGTGCTTCACGACCTTCGGGTTCAGACCGGGGCTGACGATGAACTTCGCGCCCGCCTTGACCGCTGCGTCCGCCTGATCGGGGGTCAGGACCGTGCCCGCGCCGACGAGCATATTCGGGAATTCAGCCGTGATCTTCGCGATGGCTTCGGCCGCGCACGCCGTGCGGAACGTGATCTCCGCGACCGGAAGTCCGCCCTCGCAGAGCGCTTTCGCCAGCGGGACCGCGTCCGCCGGGTTCTCGATTTTGATGACCGGCACGATGCCGTACAGACCGATTTTTTTCAGAATCTCATTCATGATATGTTCTCCTTTGGGCAATATTGCCAAATAAATTTAACGATAGAAAGCGCGGATCGCGCGGTGTGCCATATAAACGTCGTTCTTTGCGACGATCTCGCAGGGCGCGTGCATCGAGATGACCGGAACGCCGAGGTCGATGACGTCGATGTTGCTCTGCGCGATGAACTGCGCGACCGTTCCGCCGCCGCCCTGATCGACCTTGCCGAGCTCCGCCATCTGCCAGTTCACGCCGTTCTCGTCGAACAGGCGCGTCACGAAGCTCACGAACTCTGCGGGCGCGTCGGACGTGCCGGACTTGCCGCGCGAGCCGGTGAATTTCGACAGCACCACGCCGTGGTTCAGGAACGCCGTGTTCCGGCGCTCGAAAACGTCCGGGAAGTTCGGGTCGAACGCGACGTTCACGTCCGCCGACAGACACTTCGAATGCGCGCGAACGACGCGCGGGTCGCCGCCCAGCGCGAGCGAGATCTCGTCGATCAGGTCGCGGATGAGGACGCACTGCATCCCCGTCGTTCCCATCGAACCGATCTCCTCTTTGTCCGCGATGATGTTCAGAAGCGTGTGGGGCGAATCCTCCGATTCGAGCATTGCCGTGATCGACGGGTACGCGCAGACGCGGTCGTCGTGTCCGTAGGAGGCGATCATCGAGCGGTCGAGACCCGCGTCGCGCGCCTTCGCCGCCGGGACCGCGCACAGCTCGGACGAGATCAGATCGCCCTCCGTGCAGCCGTATTTCTCATAAAGCGCCGACAGAACGGTCAGCTTCACCCTGTCGGACGCCTTTTCGTCGGCGTAAGGCTCCGAACCCGCCAGCAGATTGAGCTGCTCGCCCGAAAGTCCGCGCGCAAGCGGAAGCTCGTTCTGGTTTGCCGACAGGTGCGGCGGCAGATCGTCGATGTAAAGCACCGGGTCGGACTCGTCCTCGCCGAGCGTCACGTCCACCGCGCCGTCCTTCGTGCAGATCACGCCGTGCAGAGCCAGCGGGATCGTTCCCCACTGGTACTTGCGGATGCCGCCGTAGTAGTGCGTCTTGAAGAAGCACAGCTCCCCGTCCTCGTAGACCGGGCGCTGCTTTAAGTCAACGCGCGGCGAGTCGATGTGCGACGCCGTGATGCGGACGCCCGCTTCGATCGGCTCCGTGCCGACGCGGAACATGAACAGGCTCTTGCCCCGGTTGTTGAGGTAGTATTTTCCGCCCGGCACGAGCGCGTTTCCAAGCTCGTAGGGGACGTAGCCCTTCGCTTCGATCAGCGCGATCGTCTCTTTGACGACCTCGCGCTCGGTCTTGCCGCCGTTCAGGAACGCCTTGTAGCCCTCGCAGTAGTCCCGTACCGCTTCGCGCGGGACCGCTTCGTCGGAAAAGGTGTTCTTCGACTGGTAGACGAGCTTCTCGGCGAGAAGCTGTCCCTTTGTTTTTTCTTCCATATTATATAGTGTCTCCTTTCAGAGGGTTATCGTCTTCTCCCACGCCTTCAGCTCGGCGATGAGCGCCATCGCCAGCCCGACGCAGGGCATATCGTACTCCGCGCTGTCGCTGTAAACGTCCGCGCCGTTCGACCCGATCGCGACCGCGCCCGGAATGTCGGGGGTCGACGGGAAAAACTGCCCGAACGGGATGTGCTTCACGTGATTGTACCCGATACCGTTCACCCAGCTTGCGTCCATGAAGTTCGCGCCGAGCAGGATGTCGAGGTACCGCTGCGCGCCGTCGGCGTACTTGCGCCCCCCTGACAGCCTTGCCAGCCGCGCGAGATACGCGCCGAAATGACCGAGGTACGACGGCACAAACTTCGTGCTTTCGCTTTTCACAAGCCCGTGCGATGCGCCGCCGACCGTCATGCACCCGGCGGGAACGCGGTTTTTCACGCTGTCGCCGATGGTCTGGCGCGGACGGCCCGGCGCGGGATGCCCGGTCACGGCGGACAGATCGTCGTCGGAATAGCTGACGTGCAGGTTTTTCCACAGATCGTCCGCCGATTCGAGCAGACGGCCGCCGAAGCGCTCCGCCGCGCCGAGATACGAGCGGTCGACAAGCTCCGCCGCGTCCAGCACGCCCGAAAATCCGCCCGGCATCCACGCATAGCTCCCGCCGACGAAAATGTTCCGCGCGCTGTCGGGCGAACGCTGCACGAAAACGCCCGCGCCGTCCGGGAACAGCGAGATCAGCGCGTCCGCGCTCGCTTTCAGGTCGTCAAGAAGCGGCTCGTCTTTGCACGCGCGGTAAAGATCGGCGTCGGTCATCGCCCGGTACGCGAGGTCCGCGCCCGAGCCCTTCCGGCACTGATCGTAGAAATGATCGGGATCCATGCCGCGCGGAAAGGGCGCGGGATGGCGGTAAACTTCCCCGCTCCGCTCGTTTCCGGTCAGAAACGCATACGACCGCTTCGCCGCTTCGAGGTACTTTTCAGCCCGCGAAGCGTCCCGCTTTTCAAAATACGACGCGCCGCAGGAAAGCAGCGACGTTGCGCACCACTGCGCGCTCGACGGCGCGGGCGACTTGTAGAAGATCCGCCCTTCCCAGCCGAACGGGCTGTTCAGTGTGTTGTACATCGCGCCGTTTTCCTGTATCGTTTTCGCAAAATAATCGCACGCCCACGCCGCTTCGTCCGAGGTGAGGAGGTTCCCCCACGTCGTGTCGTCGAGCAGCGCGAAGCGCATCATGCCGAGCGTTCCGATCGACGTGCCGCCCGGCGACTTGCGCAGGTCGCAGGACTGGTGATAGCCGCCCGTGAGGTCGACGCGCTCGCCCGTTTCAGCGAGAATGCCGTCGCCCATGTGGCATTTTCCGTTCCAGCCGAGGTCGCTGCCGCAGCGCTGATAGGTAAAGTAGCTGAGAAGCACGCGCAGAACGTTGTCATACGCCCGCTTCCAGACGACGAAGGGACGGCTCTGCACGCCGTCTGCGCGGATCACGTAGTCGCCCTCGTGCGTCAGAGCGGAAAAATCGCCCGTCCAGCCGCCGTCCACAGCCGTCATGGTCCCCGAAAGGACCGGCTCATAGCGCGTGTCGATGATGTAAACGACCTCAAAATGCAGGTCGGAGACCTCTCCTTCGATGACGAACCGCTTCGCCGAGCCGGGCAGGAAGCCCGTGTGACTGACGCGGATGCGGTTCCGGCTTTCCATCGGTCTTTCCATTTTTTACGGTCAGAGTCTTCGCGGTGAAGACTTTCCTTCCTTTATATTATATATCGTTCAGGACGCCGCGTCCGGGGAAAGAAGCTCCGCGTATTTTTCGGCGGCGCGCCGGACGCGCGAGACGTAGTTCCGCGTTTCGGCGATCGGGATGGTGTGGAGCGTCCTTCCGTCGGACGAATAGCGCTCGTCCTCAAGCCAGCCCTTCACGCGCCCGATCCCGGCGTTGTACGCGGCGACCGCCGTGTCGGTCTCGCCGCCGAATTCCTTCATTAAATAAGCGAGCAGCCGCGTCCCGCGCCGGATGTTGACGTCCGGCTCGAAGATGCGCTCATTCTGCGCTTCCTCGCCGAGCAGATAGACGGCGACCCATTCGTTCGTGGCGTCGGTCAGCTGCATCAGTCCCTTCGCGTCCGCGCGCGAGACGGCGTTCGGATCGAAGCCGCTTTCGGTACGGATGACGGCGTAGACGAGCGCCCGGGGCAGTCCGTTTTCGTCCGCGTACCGCTCGACGGTCAGCGTGAATTCAAGCGGATAGATCTCGCCTGCCACGCGCCGCCAGAGCCCGCTTTTCCACGCGAAAAGCAGCGCGCCGCAGACGGCAGTAAGCGTGAGGAAAAACGGCAGAAAACAGCCGAAACGCCCCGTTTTACGCGGATCTTTCACTCGGCGCCGATCTGACGCAGGATGTTCGCCACCTGTCCGTCCAGCGCCTCGAGCCCGCTGTTGTTGACGACGATGAAGCCGCAGTTCTTCTCGAAGAACTCGTTCGGCTTCTGGGCGCGCAGACGCTCCTGTGCCGCCTCTTTCGTGATGCCGTCGCGCGCGACGATGCGGCGCAGGCGGACGTCCTCGTCGGCGACGACGCCGATCGTATAGTCGCATTTTTTGTCGAAGCCCGATTCAAAGAGCTGCGGCGCGTCGATGACGGCGAACGCATCGCCCTCCTTTTCGCGCTCCGCGAGCCACTTTTCGACCTCCGCGAGAATGTGCGCGTGCGTGATGCGGTTGAGCGCGGCGAGCTTTTCGGCGCGCTTCGTCTCATCCGGCTCGCCGAAGACGAGCGACGCGAGGTAATGCCGGTCGAGCGACCCGTCCGCGCGGAGAATGTCCGTGCCGAAACAGTCCGAAAGCTCCGCAAGACACGGCTTGCCCGGCTCGCAGACGGCGCGGGAAACCTTGTCGGTGTCAAGCGAGCGGATACCCGCAGAAAGGAAGCAGTGCGACACTTCGCCCTTGCCCGCGCCGCTTCCGCCGGTGATGCCGATGATCTTCATTTTCATCTTCATATGTACAGTCCTCATTCAGATAGTGTGGGAACGGTCAACCATATTATAGCTCATTCCGTGCAAAATTACAAGTCTTTCCGGCAAATTCCTCACCGGCAACAAAAAATTTACATCCTTCGTCTGTTTTTCAGAGCGAAAATGTGGTAATATATTAAAAATATTGTCTCATCGGAGGAATTTGTCATGGCAGATTTACAGAAACTCAGCGAAGCGCTCGAAAAGGGCAAGCTCCCGGTCGTGAAGCAGCTCGTAACCGAAGCGCTCGATGCGGGCGTTCCCGCCGAAACGATCTTAAACGAAGGACTGCTCCCGGGCATGAGCGAGCTTGGCGAAAAGTTCAGGGCGGGCAAGGTCTACGTTCCCGAGGTGATGCTCGCCGCGAAGTGTATGCAGACGGGCTGCGACCTCCTGAAGCCGCACATGGCGGCGGGCGAAGCGGTGAAAAAGCCGTCGACCGTCGTCATCGGCACGGTGAAGGGCGACCGGCACGACATCGGCAAGAATC
>JAZRXB010000138.1:0-5848 GCA_045600005.1 Eubacteriales bacterium
CCGGCTGTCCGGGGGATTCCCATGTCTTTCGCACAGAGAAAATATTTTTACACTGCCGGGAAGATACCTGTCCGGCAGTACCGCCGCCGTTATTCCGCCATGTCAGCCGTCACCGAAACGACCGAACCGTGCGGGAGGACCAGCACACCGTTAAAGTCTTCGACCGTGCGGTCGACCGGCTTCACGCGCTCCGGCTCCTCGAACGTGTTGCAGGCGTGAATGTCGTCGTGCGCCAGCGTCCGGATCACGGCTTTGCCGAAGTGTCCGCCGAACGGCTTCAACATGACCTCCGTGTCGCGGTCCGCAGACAGGTTTGCCGCCGTCACGGTCAGCTTTCCGTCCTTCTTCGACGCGGAGACCGACAGTCCCGGAAGCCCGCCGGCCGAAGGCGCGTCCGCAATGGCTTCGATCGCTTCGCCGCCGTGATGGTTCTTAAACAGATCGAAAACGTGATAGGTCGGCGTGCAGATGCAGATCTCGCCGCCCGACAGGAAGAGCGCGTGCAGATTGTTGACCAGCTGTGCGACCGTCGCCAGCCTGATCTTTTCGCAGTTGTTGTTGAAGATGTTCAGCGTCAGCGCCGTGACCATCGCGTCGCGCATCGTACTCTGCTGCTCGAACAGATTGAAGCCCTTGCTCGGACCGCTTCCTTCCGGATGCCAGCAGCCCCACTCGTCGATGCAGAGCTTCGCGTATTTTTCAAGCCCATAGCCGACGGCGGCGGCATAGTGACGTTCGATCAGCTCCTGCATACGGGACGCCTTGCCGAGCAGCTGATACCATTCCTCCGTCGTGAAAGCGAGCGGATCGCCTGCCGCGCCGCAGTAATAGTGGAACGACAGACCGCTCATATGCTTCGAGGACGACTGGAACACGTCGAGGAACCCTCTCGTCCAGCTGTAATCGAAGCAGTTCGCGCCCGAACCGATCAGCTCCAGTCCATGCGCCATGTCGTGCATGACCTCAGAGTAACGGCGGTATTCCATCGCATAGGTCTGAGGGGTCATATTGCCGCCTCCGCCCCACGTTTCATTGCCCACGCCCCAGAGCTTTACGTTATAAGGCTCGCGTCTGCCGTTCTTTTCACGTAACTTCGCCAGCGTCGTCGTATCGGCAGGGGAATTGCAGTAGTCGATCCATTCGACGATATCGAGCGGCGTGGTCGTCGTAATGTTGGCGGCGATGTAGGGCTTTGCCTCGCAAAGCTCGCAGAAATCGAGGAATTCATCCGTTCCGACCCGGTTCGGCTCATAGCGGCCGTCCCGCTTGGTCCAGACGTTGATGCGCACGGGACGGTCTTCCACCGGTCCGATGCCGTCGCGCCAGTCGTAAAGCTCGGCAAAGCATCCGCCCGGCCAGCGGATGAGGCGGATGTCCGCTTCCTTTAATTTGTCGATGATCTTTTTGCGGAACCCGCGGATATTTTCGGCCTTGGAATCCTCGCCGACCCAGATGCCGTCATAGATGACGCCGCCGATATGCTCGGCGAAAACGCCGTACAGGTCTTCGCTGATCTTTCCCAGCTTCTTCTGAGGTACGAGATAAATGGTATCCATCATGATCCTCCATTCTTTTCGCGGCATTCTGCCGCCCTTCTGTTCCGATTATATCACATTATGCTTGACAAGAAAAGATGATTGTTATATAATATGAGACAAAAGTTATCTTCTTTGGAGGTTTTTCCGTGTATTATCAGTCACCCGACATTTTTGTGCCTTATGATATCCGGCTTTATGTCTCATCCTCCTATCCCACGCCGCACTTTCACGACCGCGCCGAGCTGCTGACCGTGCTGTCCGGCGAGGTCGCGCTGACGGTCAGCCGCCGGACCGAGATCATCCGCGCGGGCGAATGTGCGCTGGTGCTTCCGATGCGCGTCCATTCCTTTGAAAGCGAACCGGGGACGCGGGTCTGGGTCCACACCTTCGCCGAAAGCAGCGCGCCCGCGTTTTTCAACACGCTTGGAGAAAAATCCGCCGCATCCTGTCGGTTTCTCTGCAAAAATGACGCGCTTTCCTATTACCGAGCCGTCTGCCTTGACGAAACGGCAGGGGACGGCTGTCCGCAGGTGAGACTTTCGGAAAAGCTCGCTTCTCTTTCTCCCCTGCGGCTCCGTTCGGCGCTTTACGCGGTCCTGTCCGATTATCTCGACGGCGCGGAGCTGACCGAAAACGAACGGTCCGGCGACGAGCTTTATCTGCGGGTGATGAATTACATCAGCCTTCATGCGGCGGAGGATCTGTCGCTCGGCAGCGTCGCGGCGGCGTTCGGATACGAGCCGCACTATCTCTGCCGAATTTTGAGCCGGGTCAGCGAGCTGAATTTCAGACGTCTTGTCAACCACTTCCGCATGGAACGCGCCATGCGGCTTCTTGAAACGACCGGGATGAGCGTGACGGAGATCGCGCTGACCTGCGGCTACGGATGTCTGCGCACCTTTAACCGCGTGTTCCGGGAGTTCCGCGGCATGACGCCGCTCGAATACCGGAAAAACGCGGTGAAATGAGAAGAATTCGTTCGTAATTTGTTTTCATTTGAATTTGCAAAGCATACTTGACATATTTTGCAAAGTGTGCTATACTATTTATGCAAAGCAGACTTGGCAATGCAGAAGGAGGCAGACGATTGCGGACAAATATCCCTGAGCTGCGGAAAAAGCATAAGCTCTCGCAGGAGGAGCTTGCGGCGGCGGTCGGCGTCACGCGGCAGACCATCACGTCGCTTGAAACCGGTAAATACACGGCGTCTCTGGTTCTCGCATACAAAATCGCACGATATTTTGATCTGACGATCGAGGAGGTCTTCGATTTTTCCGAAATCGAAGACGGAAAGGAATAATTCATGGAAGAATACAGGAAAAGCATTCTCACAAAGATCCGGCTGGCCGGCTGTTATTTTTCGCTGGTCGCGTTCGTCAATATTCTGCTGGATCGCTATTTCGGCGGAACGGTCATCACAGGTTTCATCATGGGCTTTCTGATCGGCGGTGAATTCGTCGTGATATTCCTGATCTGGCGATACGGAAAGGCGCTCCGGGACGAGGAATATCTGAAAAAGCTTTATATTGAAAAAAACGATGAGCGAAACCGTTACATCCGAAGCAGAATGACGGAAACCGGAACGGTCGTCAACCTCGTGCTTCTCGGAACAGCCGTTATCACGTCCGGATTTTTCAGTCTGACCGTGTTCTTCACGCTGCTCGCCGTGTTTGTCGTCTCTATGCTCGTTCTGATTGTATTAAAATTCTACTACCGCCGCAAAATCTGAAAAAACGCCCGGGGGGGCAGGTTTTTCCTGACCTCCCGGGCGTTTTGGGCGCTTCACGTCCGCGTTTTGCGCGTGAGCTTCACAGGCTGACGGTGATTTCTTTCCCTGCGTCAAGCGCAAGCTGCCAGACCCTGCCGCCGCAGCGGACCTCACAGGGCTCTCCGAGCGTGCTGAGAATGCGGAAAGAACGGAGACTGCCGTTTTCCCATGCCGCGTCGACCGTGAAGCCGCCGCGCGCGCAGAGCCCGCGGAAGCTGCCCCTGTCCCATTCGGGCGGCAGTGCGGGAAGCAGCTCGATATAGCCGTCCTGACTCTGCATCAGCATTTCGGCGATCCCGGCGACCGAACCGAAATTGCCGTCGATCTGGAACGGCGGATGGCGGTCGAACAGGTTCGGATAGGTGCTCTTTTCAAACAGCGCGCGGATATGCTTTGCCGCTTCTCCGCCCATGCCCAGCCGCGCATAGAAGCAGATGATCCACGCCCGGCTCCAGCCGGTATGTCCGCCGCCTGCCGCCAGTCTGCGCGTGATGGAGACCTTTGCCGCCTCGAACAGCTCGGGCGTTTTCGTTTTCGAGATGAGGTTCGACGGATACAGACCGTAGAGCATCGAAAGATGGCGGTGTCCCGGCTCGGTTTCCTCGTAGTCCTGCTGCCACTCCATGATCTGACCGTATTTTCCGACCCGGATGGGAGGCAGACGGTCGCGCGTCTTCCGAAGCGTTTCGGAAAAATCTTCATCGACGCCGAGAATTCCGGCAGCCGCGGCGGTGTTGTCGAACAACTCATACAGGATCGTGTTGTCCATCGTCGGACCGGCACAGACGGCGACTGTTTTGCCGGTGGAAGGATCGCGGTAATGGTTTTCGGGAGAATTGGAGGGCGCGGTCACAAGACAGCCGGTCGACGGGTCTTCGACCAGAAAATCGAGGAAAAACTCGCACGCGCCGCGCAGGATCGGATAGGATTCCATTAAGAAACGGCGGTCCCTCGTGAACAGCCAGCGCTCCCAGATATGCTCGCAGCACCATGCGCCCGCGCACATGAAGCTGCCCCACGACACGCCATCACCGGGCGCAGTGAAGCCCCACGGCGTCGTGATCGTGTGAGCGACCCATCCGCGGCAGTGATACTGGACTTTGGCGGTATGCTGTCCGTGTTCGGCGATCATTCTGATGTAGCGGAGGAAAGCGTCTCCGCAGTCGCGCAGACCGGTCAGCTCAGTCAGCCAGTAGTTCATCTGAATGTTGATGTTGATGTGATAATCGCCCGACCACGGGGTCTGATAGTCAGCGCTCCAGATGCCCTGTAAATTGGCGGGCAGGACGCTGTTATAGGAGGATGCGATCATCAGGTAACGTCCGAACTGCCAGTAAAGCTCGGTCAGCGCTTTCAGGTCGGAATTTTCATCATCCCCCGCCCGAAGCGATTCCAGACGCTCCGACGTTGACAGAGGTCCGGTATAATCCGCCGCGCCGAGGTCGATCACGGCGTGCGAGAGCTTTTCATGAAAGAAAGCGGCTGTGTCAGTGCGGAGCTTATACGACCCGATCTCGGCCGCCGTCTTCACGGCAGAAGCCGCGCGTTCAAGCGGATCGGACGGATCGGCATAAGTGGTGGCGACAGAATAATAGAGAACGATCTTCTTCGCGTTCCGGATCGTCAGATGCTCGCCGGATATAATTTTCCCGTCCGAGACGGCTTTAAGGCAGGCAGCAAAGGAAAGCCCCTTCCCCTCGCTCATGACGCCGGTCAGCGAAATGGCATCCCGCGCATAAGTGATCTCGCAGTTTTCGCGCTGATACCGTAATTCCGCGTCAAACGCACGGTCGGAAGTGAATTCCGCGACGGCACAGTTGGCGTCGGGGGAGACGAAAACCGTGCGTCTGAAGGATGCGCCGTCCAAATGATATGTAATCTCAGCCGTACCGGCAGACAGATCGAGCGAACGGCGGTAATCGGAAACCTTGCGATCGGACGGGTGAAGGCTGACGAACAGTTCGCCTGCCGTCTGAAAGCTGCCGTAGCAATACGGCTGTTCCGGTGATTTATCCTTGCTTCCGGAGCCGCGGCAGACAAGATATTTCGCAGCCAACGCCTCTGCTTCGAAAATTTTTCCTTCAAACAGCAGGGCGCGCATTTCTCCGAGCTTTTCCGCACATTCGGGATTGTCGGCAAAATGATCGTGCCAGCCGCTCCAGAGCGTCTCCTCATTGAACTGAATCCGTTCCGTATCGACCGTTCCGTAAACCATGGCGCCGATCCTGCCGTTTCCCAGCACAAGCGCGTCTGTCCATTCGGCGGAAGGAACCGGGTAAGAAAGAACCGTATTTTTCATACAGACCTCCGATGATTATTTTCCAGAAAATTATAACAGATTTTCAGGAAAAAATCAAGTCATAAGCAAGAAAAAACCACAGGTAAGAACCTGTGGTTTTTGAAATGTTCATTGAAAACCGAATAAAGAAGGAATCATAAACGAACGATTGAACGCAACTCAAGTCAAACAACTTGAAGTTCAAGCCCTCGGTCTATTAGTACTGGTCAGCTGAACACATTGCTGTGCTTACACCTCCAGCCT
>JAZRXB010000139.1:0-9643 GCA_045600005.1 Eubacteriales bacterium
CTGGGGACGTCTCGCGCCGCAGATCGTTTACTATGTATCGGCGTACTGCGACCTGATCAACGCGGGCGAGATCTGCGCTGAGGAGCAGATCGACGTGACCGTCCCGACCGGCAATTTCGACGACGCGCAGACGGGCGTGAAGAAGATTTTCTCCGATCCCGCGGCGGCAGCGGCTCTGAAGGAGGAAGGCTGCTTCTTCTCCTCCGCAAACTCCATCAACTGGGGACGGCTCGTTCCGCAGATCGCCTATTATGTGTCCGCGTACTGTGATCTTTTAGCGGCGGGAAAGCTGAAGCTCGGCGAGAAAGTCAATTTCAGCGTTCCGACGGGAAACTTCGGCAATATCTTCGCGGGCTATCTCGCAAAGCGGATGGGACTTCCCGTACGCCGCTTCCTGTGCGCCTCCAACCGCAACAATATCCTGACGGACTTCCTTGCGACCGGCGTTTATGACCGCAACCGCACGTTCTATACGACCATGTCCCCGTCGATGGATATCCTCATTTCGAGCAACCTCGAACGGCTTCTGTACGTCCTCAGCGGCAGCGAAAATACCGCGGACCTGATGAAGAAGCTGAACGCCGACGGCGTGTATACGGTCGACGCATCGCTCAAGGAAAAGCTCGACGAGCATTTCACCGGTCTGTTCTGCGACGAGGAGAACACCGCCGCCGAGATCAGACGCACCTTTAAGGAGGACGGCTATCTGATCGACACGCACACCGCCGTGGGTCTGAACTGTGCAAAGCAGTATATGGCGCAGGAAAAGTCGGGTATCAAGATGCTGGTCGCATCCACCGCGAGCCCCTACAAGTTCGCGTCGGACGTCTATACGTCGATCACCGGCGAAAAGTCGGCGGACGAGCTGTCGGCTCTCACCGAGCTGTCCGCGCTGACCGGCACGGAGATCCCCTATCCGCTGAAGGACATCGACAAGCGCACGATCCGCTTCAAGAAGGTCATCACCAAAGAGGTCATGCCCGAAGCGGTCCTCGATGTGCTGAGCATCGGAAAATAACCGGAGAGCCGGATCTGTCCGTAAACCCGCGCGGGAACGTCTGACCGTTCCCGCGCGGATCTGCGGCGTCAGTATCTGCGCGTGATCTCGCCGCGCGGCTGAAAGGTCGAGCAGCGCGTTTCGGCGACGTTCTGCGCCGCGATGCTGCCGATCACCACGCGGTCGGCGGTGCAGAAGCCGTCGCTGTCGTGATAGACGCAGTTCTGAACCGCGCAGCTCACGCCGTGCAGATGACGCGGCTTCGCGTTCTGACCGGCGAGCAGAGAGCTGTCGAAAAGCTCCATTCGGATCCGCTCCTTTCCCTTGGTTGTTCCGCGCCTTATTTTCACCCGGAAAACGGTTCGTTATACGGGAGAAAACGCGGTCCGCTCATCCTTTTTCCGTCCTTACAGAAAGCGCAGGTTTTGCCAGAATGTCACTTTACGCACTTGCCGACACCCACCTTTCGATCCGGGACAACAAACCGATGGACATCTTCGGCGCAAGGTGGACGGGCTATACCGAAAAACTGAAAACACGCTGGAGCCGCGTCGTCACCGACGGGGATACGGTCGTTGTCGCCGGCGATATTTCGTGGGCGATGAGCCATACCGGCGCTGTCGACGATCTGCGCTTCTTAAACGAGCTGCCCGGAAAGAAGATCATCGGGCGCGGCAATCACGACTACTGGTGGACCTCGCTGACCAAGCTGAACGCGCTGACGAAGGCGGAAGGGCTTGACACCATCCGCTTCCTCTACAACAATGCGTGGGAGGTCGAGGACTTCATCGTCTGCGGCTCGCGCGGCTGGTACATCGACGAGTTCAGCCGCAGGATCCCGCAGGACTCCGATTATCAGAAGATCGTCAGCCGCGAAGCCATCCGGCTGGAGCTGAGCATCGCCGAAGCCGTGAAGCTGCAGAACGGCATTCTCGCCCAGACCGGCGTGAAAAAGGAAATTCTCGCGTTTCTTCACTTTCCGCCCGACTTCAACGGCTATGTCTGCGCCGAGATCGTCGCGGTCTTAAAGCGCTATGGCATCCGCCGCTGCTTCTTCGGACACATTCACGGCGTCTACGACGCGCCCCGCTGTCGGACCGTCGACGGGATCTCCTACGTCATGACCTCGGCAGATTATCTTGATTTTACCCCGCTTCCGATTCTCCCGGATATTCAATTTTAACGAAAATATAAATTATTGAAAAATTTTCGTCAAAGGTTATTGACATTACGGGAAAATATAGTACAATATTATACAGTGAAAATTTATACTGGTCGCAGACTGTGCATGGCGCAGAAACGTCTTTGCAGAATCCTCACAGCAACGTCGGTTCGGAAAAAGAACGAAGAGATGCCGCGGGCATCCGGTCGCTTTTCCCGCGTATGATCTGGGAGAAGCGGGGCGCTGTGCCTTCCTGCCGCGGCAGATTTCTTTGGAGGAAATTATCATGAGCTTAAAGAATGTCACCAATCCCGAGACCAACGTTGTCGAAATCGAATTCACCGCCGATAAGGAAACCTTCGACGCAGCCGTCATGAGAGCTTACAAGAAGAAGGTCGGCACGATCACCGTTCCGGGCTTCCGCAAGGGCAAGGCTCCGAAGCATATCATCGAAAAGATGTACGGCAAGGGCGTTTTCTATGACGATGCGCTCAACGACATCGTTCCCGGTGCATATCAGGAAGCGATCGACGGTCAGAACTTCAAGATCGTCAGCCAGCCCGAATTCGACCTCGTTTCCATCGACGACGACGGTGTGACCTTCAAGGCAAAGTTCTATGTAAAGCCTGAAGTCAAGGTCGGCGAATACTTCGGCATCCCGGTCACGAAGACCGTCCGCGAAGCGACCGACGCTGACGTCGACGCTGACATCGAAGCAGCCCGCAAGCGCAACTCCCGTCAGGTCGAAGTTACCGACCGCGCGGCTCAGATGGGCGATATCACCGTCATCGACTTCGACGGCTATGTTGACGACAAGCCGTTTGAAGGCGGCAAGTCCGAAAAGTACAACCTCACCCTCGGCTCCGGTTCCTTCATTCCGGGCTTCGAGGAGCAGATCGTCGGCAAGAACATCGGCGACGAGTTCGACGTAAACGTCACCTTCCCGGAAAAGTACCACGCAAAGGAACTCGCCGGCAAGCCCGCTGTCTTCAAGTGCAGGCTCCATGAGATCAAGTTCGACGAGATGCCCGCACTGGACGACGAATTCGCAAAGGATGTTTCCGAATTTGATACGCTCGCTGAATATACCGCCGATGTCAGGGCAAAAATCCAGAGCAGATACGACAAGGATGCCGACGCCGAGATCGAAGAGCAGATCATCAACGCCCTGATCGAAGGTCTCGAAGCCGAGATCCCGCAGCCGATGTTCGACGCTGAAACCGAGAACTTCGTCCGCGACTTTGACAACAGACTGCGTATGCAGGGTCTCGACCTCAAGACCTACTTCCAGTACACCGGTCTCGACCTCGACAAGCTGCGCGAGCAGATGAAGCCGCAGGCTGAGCGTCAGGTGAAGACCCGTCTCGCTCTCGAAAAGATCGTCGAGCTGGAAAAGATCGTTCCCACCGAAGAAGAGATCAATGCGGAATTCGAGCGCATCGCTTCGAGCTACGCAATGGAACTCGACAAGGTAAAGGAAATGGTCGACACCGCTATGGTTTCCGAAGACGTCGCCGTCAAGAAAGCAGTCGATCTCGTCAAGGAAAAGGCTGTCGTCACCGAAAAGGCATGGGAAGAACCCAAGGCTGAAAGCGACGCCGAATAAGTTTCCGTAACAAATATAATCATGTGGGCGGTCGAAACATCAGAGGTTCGGTCGCCTATATGATTCTGATGCGAAAGGAAGGTTTTGTATGCCTTATGTACCAATGGTCGTCGAGCAGACAACGCGCGGCGAACGTTCCTATGATATCTATTCCCGTCTCCTGAACGACCGGATCGTGTTCCTGTCCGACGAAGTGAACGATCAGACCGCTTCGCTCGTGGTGGCGCAGCTTCTGTTCCTCGAAGCGCAGGACCCGGATAAGGATATCAACCTTTATATCAACAGCCCCGGCGGCTCCATCTCCTCCGGCATGGCGATCTTCGACACGATGAATTTCATCAAGTGCGACGTGTCCACCATCTGCATCGGCATGGCGGCCAGCATGGGCGCATTCCTGCTCGCAGCAGGCGCGAAGGGCAAGCGCTACGCGCTCCCGAACAGCGAGATCATGATCCATCAGCCTCTGCTCGGCGGTCTTCAGGGACAGGCGTCCGATATCAAGATCCACGCCGATCATATCATCCACATCCGCGAGCGTATGAACGCGATCCTCGCTGAAAAGACCGGTCAGACCATCGAACAGATCGAAAAGGACACCAACCGGGACAACTTCCTCACTGCGGACGAAGCCTGCCGGTACGGTCTGATCGACAAGGTGATCGCAAAGCGCGAAGGGTAAGGCAGGACGTCTGAAGTATGGCTAATAATTCAAAAAACAGGAACGGTCTGCGCTGCTGTTCGTTCTGCGGCAGGACGGAGGATCAGGTCGAATTCCTGATCCCCTCGCCCACCGGCGTGACGATCTGCGACACCTGCATCGAAGCGTGCAACCAGATCATCGCCGAGCATGACGAACGGGTATCGGAGTCCGATGAGGAGATGCTGACGCTCGAAACGCTGCCGAAGCCGGCGGAGATCAAAGCGCTGCTCGACGAATACGTCATCGGTCAGGACGCCGCGAAAAAGGTGCTGTCCGTCGCCGTTTACAATCATTACAAGCGCATTCTGAACGTCGAAAAGCAGCCGGTCAGACGCGGCAGAAAGTCCGCCGCGCAGAAAAAACAGGCGGCTGAGGACGACGTGGAGATCCAGAAGAGCAACGTCCTTCTGATCGGTTCCACCGGCGTAGGCAAGACCTATCTCGCGCAGACGCTCGCCAAGGCGCTCAAGGTCCCGTTCGCCATCGCGGACGCGACCACGCTCACCGAAGCCGGTTATGTCGGCGAGGACGTCGAGAATATCCTGCTCCGTCTGATCCAGGCGGCGGGTTACGACATCGAGCGCGCCGAGCACGGCATCATCTATATCGACGAGATCGACAAGATCTCCCGCAAGAGCGAGAACCGTTCGATCACCCGCGACGTTTCGGGCGAGGGCGTTCAGCAGGCGCTGCTGAAAATTCTGGAGGGTACGATCTCCAACGTTCCTCCGCAGGGCGGACGTAAGCATCCGAATCAGGAGTTCATTCAGGTCAACACCGGGAACATCCTGTTCATCTGCGGCGGCGCGTTCGATAAGCTGGAAGACCTCATCGCCGAGCGCAAGGGAAGCACGACGGTCGGCTTCACCAGCGACGTCAAGAAGAAGGAAGAAAAGGAAAAAGAAGGCATCTTCAAGGATGTCACGCCGCACGATATCGTCAAATACGGTCTGATCCCCGAACTGGTCGGCCGTCTGCCGGTCATCGTGTCGCTCGACGGTCTCGACGAGGAAGCGCTGGTCCGCATTCTCACCGAGCCGAAGAACGCGCTGGTCAAGCAGTACAAGAAGCTGATCGGCATGGACGGCGTAGAGCTGACATTCGATGAGAGCGCGACCCGCGCCATCGCCAAGCTCGCGATCGAGCGCAGCACCGGCGCACGCGGTCTCCGCGCGATCATCGAGGGGATCATGACCGACATCATGTACGACGTTCCGTCGAGAAAAGACGTGAAGAAGGTCGTCATCACGGCGGATACGGTCTTAAAAAAGGCGGCTCCCGACTACATCACGGAATCCGCAGACTGAGAACGGTTTCCGTGCGGCGGACAAACCGCGCCGGAAGCGTTTCCGGACGACGGAGGAATTGAGACAATGAAGGAACTTGAGCTGACCAACATGGTCATGGTGATGGATCCGGAAACCGACGAGGTCGTCGTCATCGACCGCGTTCGTTCGTGGCGCGGCATCGCGTTTCCCGGCGGACACACCGAAAACGGCGAGTCGATCTACGACAGCGCCGTGCGTGAGATCCGTGAGGAGACCGGGCTTACGGTCCGTGATCTGACCCCGTGCGGCTTCATGTACTGGTTCAACGACGAGACGGAAGACCGCTACTTTACCTATTTCTACAAAACGACGTCCTATACCGGCAAGCTGTCCGAAGGGACCGAGGAGGGCAGAGTCTTCTGGGCGAAGCTGTCGGAGCTTCCGAACATGAAGCTCGCGCCGAATATGGAGTCGTATCTGAAAATGTTTTTGACGGGTCGGTACTGCGAAGCCTTCTGCTCATGGCACGAGGGTGCAGAGCAGAAGATCGAGTTCCGTCCTTGACCCGGCATTTGGCAGAAGGGAGGCGTCGGCATGGAAGAAAAGGAGAATATGGACGTGTCCGTCAAACCGTCAGACAGGGCGGATGTGACGAATTACCGGCTTGAAAACCTTTTTATCATGTTTTTTATCTTCGCTTTTACCGGCTGGGTCTGGGAAGTGATCTATATCGGCTTCACGGAGGGCGTGATCGCCAAGCGCGGAATGCTTCACGGTCCGTGGCTGCCGATCTACGGGTGCGGCGGCGTGCTGATCCTGCTGCTGCTCGGACGGTTCAAGGCGCATCCGGCGGCGGTGTTCGGAATGGCGGTCCTGCTCTGCGGCACGATGGAATATTCGACGGCGCTGATGGTCGAAGCGATCTTCCATTCCCGCTGGTGGGATTACAGCACGAAATTCATGAACATCAACGGACGGGTCTGTCTGGGCGGTCTGCTGCTGTTCGGTATTTCGGGAACGGTGGCGGTCTGCAAGGTCGGACCGATCCTCGACGCGCGGATCTCAAAGCTGCGGCGCGAACCGCATATGATGCTCATCATGGCGCTGGGCGCGGCGTTTGTACTGGACCTTGTGCTGTCGATGTTCATGCCGAACATGGGCGCGGGCATCACGTATGATCTTCTGAATTAAAGTTATCAAGAAAACGGCTCCCGCCGCAGGACGGGAGCCGTTTTCTCAGGCTTTCTTTTCTTTCTGGTCGAGCTTTTTGAAGACTTTTTTGTAAGGCGAGAGCATTTCCTCGGTCATGTTCGAACCGGTCTTTTTCTGCACCTTCGGCGAGGACAGTAACGTGCCGACGACATACATCTTGCAGATCGTTCCCTTCTGCTTCTGCGGGAAGTCGTACTGACCGTGTTCCTTGTAGAACCGGTGATCGGCTTTCATCATGCCCTGCATGACCCAGATAAGGTCGCGGAAGATCTTCATGCCGCCAACGCCGAGGAAGTTTTTCGGCTGTGTATAGTGCCGGTCGATGGCGTAGGTCAGCGACGCGGCGAGCGTGTCGATGGCGGTATTCGGGTCGATCTCGTCCGTGGCGACGCCGGCAAGGAAGCTGCCGCCGACCTCGGTGTGTCCTTCGATGACCATGCGGAGGTTCGCCTCATCGGAATAGTTTCCGCTGATGAGATATCCCATCGGCATTCCCATCGTGACGGTGCGGTGTCCGTTGCAGAACTGCCGGTCGTCGTAGCGCTTGAAATCAGCGCCCATCGAGTGGTCGCGGATGGTGAAGGCGAAGACGATGGCTTCGGCTTTCTGGATGCTGTTTCGGAGAAATTCGTCGAAGCCGTCCTTGTAGACGCAGGTCCCGTCCGCCGCGCAGTGGTAGCAGCCGAGACAGCCGCCTGCGAACGGATAGAGACGGATGTTGACAATGCGGGTCTTTTTCGACGAGACGTTCTGGAAACGGCGGATCATGCGCATGAGCTGCAAATCGTCGTCGGCGCAGTCCGTGACGATCACGACGTCGCCGGACTTGTCGGGGAGCGCTTCGCCGAGCGCGACGTAACGGCGTGCGGCAGGCTTTGCGGGCGGGGGAGCCGGTTCGACGATAGAGTGTTCGACGCACCAGAGCATCCGGTCAAAGAACGCGGCGGCGTCCTGCTGACCCTTTTCGGTGAGAAGATCGTCCATGTCGGCGGACAGTCCGCGGATGACCTGAAGTCCGAGGTCAAAGCAGTTTTCTTCGATATAGCGGTGCGCCGTGACGTCGTAAAAATGCTTGGAGGTCGTGATCTGAGAGGCGAATTTACCTGCGAGCGTGAGACCGGATGCCTTGACAAGCTCGATGAAACGGTGCAGCTGGCTGGGAGCGAGGAAGGTGTAGACGGGATAGGAGAACAGCAGAAGCTCGGCGCGTTCCAGTGCTTCGGCGGCGGGCGTGAAGTCCTTTTCAAGCGCCTTGATGCGCTGACCGACGTGAAGGATCTCAAAGGTATGCTCAGGATGGAGCTTTTCCAGATAGAGAACGGTCTGGAGCGTGATGCTGTTTTTTCCCTTGGGGCTTCCGTTGAGAACGAGAATGTTCATATTGACCTCCGATGGTATGTGAAGGAACCCGCGAATTTTGATTTTTGCGGGTTCACTGAGTTGTTTTCAGTATAACATATTCTGTTAAAAATGTCAATGGTCGTTTTTTGACGGCTCAAGCTCGCAGAGCAGGGTGGAGCCGAGGACAAGGACCGCGCCGAGTCCGCTTCTTAAAGTCAGAGGCTCGTGCAGGAAAAGCGCCGACCAGAGAATCGCGGTGATCGGGTCGATGTAGCTGAACAGCGCGACGGTCTGGGCGCGGAGCGAGCCGATGGAGCTGAAATAGAGCGCGTAGGCGATCCCCGTGTGTACCACGCCGAGCAGGATCAACAGTATGACCGACTTTGCGTCGAACACCGCTTCGGCTCCCCGTTCGGCAAGCAGCGTGTAGGGAACCAGCACGACGGCGGCGGAACCGAGCTGTACGATGGTCCTGTCATAGGCAGGCAGAGCGGGCGGGAGCTTTTTGTTGAGTAAAATGACGGCGGCATACAGGACCGCCGCGCCGAGTCCGAGCAGAATGCCGTGAAAACCGTCTGCGCCGCCGGTGAAGCCGGATGACGACACGCCCGATACCAGAACCATGCCGGCAAGTGCGGCAGCAACGCACAGCCATTTCCGCACGGACAGCTTTTCGCCGAGCAGAAACGGCGACGCGATGATGACGAGCACCGGCGCCATATAGTAGCAGAGCGTAGCGGCGGCGACCGAGGTGTACCGGTAGGCTTCAAACAGCAGGATCCAGTTGAAGCCGATCATCGCGCCGGACACAAGGAGCGGGACGAGACTCTTTTTCACCGCGCCGGGCGACAGCTTCCGTCCGGTCACAGACAGAAACAGCAGCAGGGAGAACATTCCGATGAAGCCGCGCGACATGGCGAGAAAGCCGGACGGCATGGTCAGCCCGCGGCGGAACAGACCGATGGTGCCGTAGATCAGCATCGCGCCGGTCAGAGCGGCGAGCGGACCGATAGAATTTCTTTTTTTCATGACCGTATCAAAACAGCGCCCGGAAACCGGACGCTGTTTGTTTTCATCAGAGCGAACCGACCGTTCTGGGGAAGAGAAGCGTGTCGCGGATGTTGCCCATGCCGGTGATGTACATCAGCATACGGTCGAAACCGAGACCAAAGCCGCTGTGCGGAACGCTGCCGTACTTGCGGGTGTCGAGGTATTCAACGTAGGAATCGAAGGGCCTATGGCGGGCTTCCATCGCGTCCTGGAGCTTTGCGAGATCGGCTTCGCGCGCGCTGCAGCCGATGATCTCGCCGATGTCCGGAACGAGCAGGTCGGTGGCGGCGACGGTCTTGCCGTCGGG
>JAZRXB010000140.1:0-6048 GCA_045600005.1 Eubacteriales bacterium
TCCGCTCCCCGAAAGGGGAGCGGAGCTTTTTGGATCCTTTTATCACACCGGCATCAGCTTGAAGAACAGGAGCCATGCCAGTCCATAATAGGTAACGACCGCAACAAGGTCGTTCATGGTCGTGATCAGCGGACCGGACGCGACCGCCGGGTCGACGCCCAGCTTCTTGAAGATCAGAGGGACCGTCGTGCCGGTGACGCTCGACAATAGCATCGACAGCATCAGCGCGACACCGGTGCAGAACGAGACCGTAAACGACGTGGCTGCCGTCTGATGCTGGATGAGCATCAGGTAGCCGCCGATCACGCCGAAGGACAGAAGTCCCAGCACCAGACCGTTCGTCAGACCGATCCGCGCTTCCCGGCCGATCAGGTGCAGCTTGTCGCGAAGACTGATCTGCTCGTCCATCAGAACGCGGATGGTGATCGCCAGCGACTGCGTGCCGACGTTGCCCGCCATGTCGAGGATCAGCGACTGGAAGCAGACGATCAGCGACAGGCTGGCGACGACTTCCTCGAAAATGCCGACCACCGACGAGACCAGCATACCAAGCCCGAGTAAGACGATCAGCCACGGCAGACGCTTGCCCACGCTTTTGAACAGCGGTTCGTGCAGATCCTCCTCCGCAGACAGACCGCCGAGCTTTGCGTAGTCCTCGCTCATCTCTTCGTCGATGAGCTCGGTCAGGACCGACGCGGTCAGGACGCCGACCAGCACGTTGTCGCTGTCCAGCACCGGGATCGAATCGGCAGAATAATCCTTTAAGCGTTCGAGACAGTCGGTCGTCAGCTCGTCCGCGTAAACGTAGGGGTAAGAGGTCCGCACGATCGAATCGAGCGGCGTTCCCTCGCGCGCGATGATCAGATCCTTGAGTCCGATCGCGCCGCAGAAGACGCCTTCGTCGTCGATGGTGTAGATCATCGAAATGTTGTCGTTGTCCGCCGCCTGCGCGACCAGCTCGCGCATCGCTTCGCGGACGCTCAGCCCGCTTTTGATGCTGATATAGTTGGTCGTCATCCGGCTGCCGATCTCGTCCTCGTCGAACGAGCCGAGCAGCTCGATCTCACGCCGCGCTTCGTCGGGCATCAGCGCGAGCAGAGCCAGCCGGTCCTGCTTGGGCAGCTCGCTGAGGTACGCCGCGGCTGCGGACGCTTCAAACTGCGTCAGCACCGCCGCGCGCTTGCGGACGTTCAGCTCGCCGAGATACTGCTCCACCGGCTCGGTATATTCAAGGATCGCCGACAGTGAAGCGGTGTCGAGAATACTGTAAAGCCGGAACCGCTCCTCCGGGCGAAGCTCCATAAACGCGGCGGCAACGTCGTTTTCGTGATAGCTTAAGATACGCTCCTTCATCAGAGCGGGGGCGAGATTGCTCTTGGCAGCCGCGACAATTTCGGTCTTATAGTCGGGATGCTGGAGAATCTCGCCGGATTCGGTCGTCGTGATTTTGTTTTCCTCCATTTGCCATGTCCACCTTTCCTGATAATTTCCGATGTGAACGCGGTCGGGGGACGGCTTTCATCAAAAAAAGCCATGTCCTCCGTCTGTGCGGCGTATGCCGCGCAGATATACCGCGCAAAGGTTCTCTGCTCGGTCGGAATCGACAATGGCATCCATGAAAAGGCACGGGAACATCACCGGACGGCTTCGTCTGTGACAAACCCGTCAGGAAAAAGAGACACTGAACGGTTCGGCGCCGTCTGTCTCAGCCGATATTGTTCCGCGCACCCATATGGGTACCATGCCGCAACTTCGATCGCAGCCGCCGTCCATACTCTCACCTCTATCTGACAGATTGTCCGTTTCGGACTGAATTTAGTCTGTCTCTGAAAATCCATAAAAAACGAGGAAAAATCAAGTGAAGTTCCCACATGACCGGGGTATATTTTTCCTCTTTCCGAATTTTCGGAAACTGCTTTTATTATAGCACGGAGCGCGCGTTTTGTCAAGAAAAAACACCGTTCCGCCGTTCGGCAAAACGATGTTTTTTCGGGTAAAAACGCCCGCTTTTTTCATCAGGAGAAACGAGGTCATCGGGAGAGCGGCGAAAACCGCCCCCTCGCTTCCGCTTTCTGCCGTCCGGATCTATCCTCTGTCGGAAAAATCCCGTCCGCGCGGTTTTCCGTCAGGCGTTTTCCTTCTCGAACGTGACCTTGAAGGTCTTTTCACCGGTCTCGCCGCGGAAGGTCAGCGTTTTCAGTCCGCTTCCCTCTCCGACCGTGAAATCTCCCGCGTCGGCGATCCTCCATCCGTCCGGCAGATACAGGTACACGACATAATCCTCCGCGCCGACGACCGACGCGCGGAGCGTCATCGTCTCCCCGTCGAACGAAACGCCGGAAAGCTCCGCCGCACCCTGCGTGAGGTGACGGTTCGTCGAAACGATCTGCGGCAGACCGGTCACGCGGCGGACGGCGAGAACTCTCGTCTCGCAGGGCGCAAGATCGAGCGTCAGATCCTTTCTCACCTGTCCGAGATAGCGTTTATGCCAGAAGTCAAAGACGTGATAATCGCCTTCGCCGAGACCGAGCGACGCAGGGGCGAGCGTATAGGACGCCGCCTCGTCCGTCGTGTTGAATACGCCCGCGATATGCCAGTCCTCCCACGGCTTTGCGATGTGGAGGTCGGTCAGCAGCACGGGATCGGCCAGCGCTTCCTCGCTCACGTCGGCGGGACGGATGTCGAGCGACGGGATGGCGCGGCGCAGGATGTTGAGACGCTCCGCATCGAGATCGGAAAGCACATCGCCGAAGGTGATCGGCAGACCGAGCAGCGACACGAAGGACGCACGGGATTCCGCCTGCTCCTTCGTATTGAATTCGCTGCGCAGGATCACGTTGTCCGGGTCGTTGTAAAGCGTGACGTTGTGCATCGCGTAGTAATCCATCACCTTTTCGACGCACGCGCGCCGGAACGCGAGCCACGAAAAAATATCGTCGCCGATCCGCGCCGCGTCGAAATAATCCGACGCCCACATGACGTTCGCAAAGCATCCGCCCGAGCAGGAGAGCATATAGCAGTTCTCGCCGAGACATTCGCGGGTCTTCGCGATCATGCCGCGGAAGGCCTCGCAGGTGGTCAGCGACGGGTCGTACATCCTTTCATGATACTTTTCGTGGCGGTCGATGGTGATCGGAAGCGTGTCGAATTTGATCGCGTCATATCCCCAGTCGTGGACCTGCGCGAGCGCCTTGGGCAGATAATCGTTTAAGAAGGTCGGGTGCGTGATATCGAGGAAATACGTACCGACCCAGCCGGTCTCCTCAGCGAGCAGGATCTCGGGATGCTCCTTTAAGTAATCGGTGAGGAAGGTCTCGTTCGTGAAGCCGATCCAGAGCGCCGGGATCAGACCGAGCTTTCGGATCTCGTCTGAAACGTACTTAAGTCCGTTCGGATAGAGCGCCGGGTCGGGATGGAAGCTGTCCACGCCGTCGGTGCGGAAGCTCTTTTCGTTAAAATCCTTATGATACCATTCCCAGTCGACCCAGACCGTGTTCGCGCCGTAGTCTTTCAGATATTCGCTCTGGAAGCGGGCGTTTTCGAGAACGGTCTTCTCGCACGCGCCGAACTTGACGGCGTACCACGTCATCCATCCGACCGGCGGAAGCGCGCCGTAGGTGTTGTTCTTGTTCACCGGGCGATACGGCACGCCGAAGCGTTCCTCGTAGAGTTTTTCCTTCACGCCGACGCGGAAGGTCTGTCCGCTGACGAAGCGGTAGCTGTTTTCATCAAAGTCAAAGCTCAGCCGGACGCCCTCGAACGCGATCGCACGGTCGGTCATGCGGTCGAACAGCAGATCGTCCTCCGGCGAGACGGCGGGACCCAGCGCGGCGCGCATCGCGTGACGGCGGCCGCTGCCGTTCATGGCGAAGGTGTTCTCCGCATCGCCGAACCGCACGGAACCGGCAAAGACCGCGCCGGTCGGAGCGGTGAACGAAATGCCGAAGCGGTCGGCGCTCATGACGAGCGAGGGCGAGCCGGGAATGTCCCAGCGGACGGTGCAGACCGTGCGGCGCTGTTCCTTTTTCCGCTCGGCGTGCCACGGAAGGTCCCCCGGCACGGCGGGCGTGAGCGCGAAGCGGAGAAGCTCCTTTTCGCCCCTGTATCCGAAGGTGAAAACGCCCGAAGCGGGCTCGAAGACCGCTTCATACTGTTCATAGCTGAGATAGGCTTTGGTCAGAGGTTCCATGTGTTGGTCTCCTTTACGATCTTTTTTATCATTTTATCATATCTTTTCCGAAATTGCAATGAATTCCGCTCAATTTAACGAAAACTTCTTGACATTGCGTCCCCGGTATGCTATCATGACAGGGAACAAATCCGGATGACGCATCCGATAAATCAGAAAGGAAATACGCTATGAAAATGTGTCTGGGCGCACAGATGTTCACCGTGCGCAACTATACCAAAACGCTGGAGGATTACCGCTTCGTCATGAAGCGTCTCGGCGAGATCGGCTACAAGACCTGCCAGATGTCCGGCTTCAACACCGAAGTCATCACCCCTGAGATCATCCGCGAGGAATCCGAAAAGAACAACATCAGGGTCGTCCTCACCCACACCAATCCGCAGCGCGTGCTGAACGAGACCGACGCGGTGATCGCGGAGCATTCCGTCTTCCACTGCGACGCCATCGGCATCGGCGGTATGCCCGGTACCCGCGACTACGACGGCATCATGAAGTTCGCCGAGGACTTCGCTCCCGTCATCGAAAAGATCAAAAAAGCGGGCAAGGTCTTTCTGTACCACAACCACCGCTGGGAGTTCGAGCGCTTCAACGGCAAGTACGTGATCGAATGGATCATGGAAAACACCGATCCCGAAGGCTGCAAGCTGACCTTTGACGCATACTGGGCGACCGCAGCCGGCATCGACGCCGCCGCTTTCATCCGCCAGTACGGCGACCGCATCTTCTGCACGCACTTTAAGGATATGGCAGTCAAGGAAGACAAGGTCGTCATGACCGAGCTTCTGACCGGCAATATGAACTACGACGCCATCATGGCCGCCTGCGCCGAGAAAGGCATCCATGACCTGTTCGTCGAGCAGGACAACGTATACATGGATTCCATCGAGAGCATGAAGATCAGCCACGACAACATGAAGGCGCGCTACGACCTCGACTGAGCGGTGATCAAATGAAATTCTTCACCCATGACATCACCGTCGGCGGCGTCACCGTCCCTCTGCGGTGCTACATCCCCGACGTCTGCGGACGCACCTCCTATGCGGGAAAGCGTCCGGCGGTCGTCGTCTTTCCGGGCGGCGGATACTCGTTCACCTATCACGGCGAAGCGGAGCCTATCGCGCTGAAATACGCGGCGGACGGCGTCTGCTCGTTCGTGCTGGATTACAGCTGCGCGCCGGTCCGTTTCCCGATCCCGCAGCTCGAAGCGTTCGCGGCGGTCCGCTATGTGCGCGAAAACGCCGAAGAATTCGGATTAAACCCGCACAACGTCTCAACGCTCGGCTTTTCGGCGGGCGGTCATCTCTGCGCCTGCACCGGAACGCTCTGGAACAAGCCCGGCTTCACCCGATATTTCGCCGAATACGGGCTTTCGGAGGAAAACGCGGACACTTCCGTCTTCCGTCCCGACAAGCTGATCCTCTGCTATCCGGTCATCAAGGCGACCTCCGCTTCGGCGCACCGCGGCTCGATCCTCAACCTGCTCGGTCCCGAAGGCGTGAAGGATGAGGAGCTTCTGACGCTCGTTTCGACCGAAAAGCAGATCGACGACAGAACGCCGCCCGCGTTCCTGTGGCACGGCGTGGACGACACGGGCGTTCCGATGCGCAATTCGCTTGAATTTGCGCTGGGTCTTGCCGACCGCCGCATCCCGGCGGAGCTTCACACCTACCGCCACTGCGGTCACGGTCTGTGTCTCGGGACCTGCGTCACCAACGAATGCACGTTCAAGGAGCCTGCTGAAGCCGCCGAATGGATGGAAAAATCCATTGCATTCGTCTACGACGAAGAAATTCTTCCCCAAGCATAACAAATCAGACTGTCGTGAAGCAAACGCTTCACGACAGGCTGATTGTTTTCTG
>JAZRXB010000141.1:0-34028 GCA_045600005.1 Eubacteriales bacterium
ATCGGTCAGTTCTGCTTCCAGACGCGGACCCACTCGACCTCCATCGCGCAGCCGTCTGCGTCGTCGGTGATCCTTCCCGCCCAGTTCAGCACAGCCGACGAAAGACGCGGCGTGACTTCGGTCCCGGTGCTGTAATTCACCTTGCGGCAGATCTCTTCGCCGTCAAAATAGTAGATCAGCTCGTCCTTCGTCCACAGGCAGGCGTAAACGTGGAAATCGGCGCTCAGATCATACGGCGAGTGATAGGCTTCCGAATACGTCTTCTTTTCGCCGTTTCGCGTAACGTGCAGGTTCGTATTCACCAGATTGCGGAAATGCGCCTCCACGATGTCGATCTCGTAGCTGTTGTCGATCATCCAGAACGCATTGTTGAGTCCCGGCGCGGCGTTCAGCTTCATGCTGGCTTCCCAATACCCGTAGCACTGCTTGAACGCTTCCGGTCTGACCTTGACGCTGCCGGTCGTCCATTCCTTTTCCGGATAGGCGGGCTTCGTCTCCTTCTTCGTCAGCAGGCGGAGAAGACCGTCCCGCTGCTCGACGTTTTCGCTCCAGCGGGTGCTGAGGATGTGACCCGGCGCGGCGTTTTCGCATTCCCAGACCTTTTCGTCAAACGCGCCGTTGAATTCGTCGTCGAAGGTCAGCGTCCAGCCGTCTCCCACAGGTCCGGCGCACACGGCCGCATAGCGGAACCGCTTGACGAGCGACGCGGCTTCGGCGCGGGTCAGTACCTGATCTTTCCCGACTCCGGCAAGCGCTCCGGTCAGGATCTCCGCCTTCGTTAGGAATTCCATCCCGTCCCGGCAGCTTCCGCTCCAGTCGATCGGACGGTTTCCTTCCTTCGCCAGACGATACAGCTCATCCGCCGCACCGGCGATCGTTGGCGCGGAGACCGCGGGCGTTCCGCCTGCGGCGCGCGAGACCCACTCGATAAACGTCTGAACGTCGACCGGCTCGTCCGGTCCGAACGCCCCCTCTCCGTCGATCACGCCGAGCGACGCGAGGACTTCGATATCATACGCATACAGGCAGTTTTCAAGATCATGGAACCGGTCGAGCGCGATCATGCCCATCGTTTTGACGCTCTCCTTGGCAGGTCCGACATAGATCGTCTGCCAGACCGCGCCGTTCGGGTCGGCGCTGTTCAGGATCTCAAACCGCACCGTCGACGCGCGCGTGTTGCCCGAGCCGGAAACACGGTTCAGCTGTACATATTCGCTGTCGCTGCCGTCGAACTCATAGACGCCCAGCTCGTGCCAGCCGCTGTTTCCCTCAGTGTATTTCGAGGTATCCACATAAACGCGGTCTTCCTTCCCGCAGTGGCTGATGACATATTCGGTATTCGTATCCTGAGACGACGACCAGCCGGGGATATAAGCGGAGATCCGCACCATGCCGACCGCCGCGATGTCGGGGTCATACCTCGCCCACGCGCCGACCGCGCCGTTTACCCACAGCGTGCCGGAATACTGTGCCATCGGTCCTTCCAGCGCGCCGCTCCATTCCCATTTTCCGTCCGAGGTGAAGGTCCCGGCATACTTGTCCGGGATCAGCGTCGGAAGCGCCTTAGGCGCGTCCGTACCGGTTGACGCGGGGGTGTTCGTTCTCACCACCACAGCCGGTTTTTTCGTTTCTACCGCAGTCTGTTCCGTCATGATTTCCTCCGTTTGACCGCCGATCTCACCGGACGGCTCTTCGCCGCAGGAGCTGAGGATCGGCTGTAATGAAATGAGTGCCGCGGCGCACAGAACACTGAGCCGCCGCAGGGTACGATGTTCCATGAAATCCTCCCGCCCGGTCCCGGTCTGCGCTCCGGGACCGTCTTCCGTAATTGCTTCTCACGGCTCCATTATAGCAGAAAACCGTCTGCCGTGCAACCGTTCCGGGACGGATTTGCTCAGGTTTGAAAAAGGTTTGCGCAAATAATAAAATGCCGGACAGACCCGTCTGTCCGGCTTGATATGGTTAAGCGATGGGATTCAGCTCGGAAGCGTCGACCTTGCCCTCTCTGAGGCATTCGGCTTCCAGCTCTTCAAAGTATCCGGCGTAGGTGACGTCCATATACGGCTGGACATAGAAGATCGCCAGCAGACCGAACGTCAGGCCGCTGAGAAGCTCCCAGCCGATGAAGCTGAGTCCGAGAACGAACATCTCCATCTTGTGACCGTTTGTCATTCTCATCGAAAGACGGATGGCGTCCTGTGCCGTTACGTTCGGATGCTTGGCAAGGATGAACCTGGTCATCGAATAGGACAGCCCCTTGATGATGCCGGGAACGATCAGAAGCAGCGACCACAGCCACGTATATAATCCGACAAGCAGCATCGAGCCCAGCTTGCGCAGATAGTTCTCGTTGAACGCGCTGGTGAACATCGTACCGACGTCAGTGTTTTCGCCGTTCCAGAGTTTGAGATAGACCAGCGCGGCGCCCACGCTCAGCGGTATGACGAGAATCGGTCCGACAATGACGACAGTGGCGGCATAGCTGATCAGCATAAGCAGCAGCCCCGGCAGCAGCGCCTGTCCGTATTTGGTACGCACGATCTCTTTTGCGATGGATTTGATTTCCTGACGGGTTTTCATGTTTTACCTCTTTTCTTTTTCACTAAACCGATATGCTGTCGAGCCGATAGCATATCGGCTTACAGTACCTACATTATATCAGCCCGAAAGGATTCTGTCAATGGTTTTCCGGCATATTCAGATTTTTTTCGACCAGCTCGTTTAATAAGACCGGGTCGCCGCGTCCGGCGGTCTTCGCCATGACCTTGCCCATGATGGCTTTGGCGGCGGAGAGCTTTCCGGCGCGGTAGGCGGCGACCGATTTCGTGTCGGACGCGATGACCTCGCGCACCAGCGGTTCCAGCACGGCGGGGTCGCGGATCTGCGCAAGATCGTTTTCGCGGATGTATTCCTCCGGGTCGGCGTCGGCGTCGTACAGCACCCGCATCAGCGTTTTCGCGGTGGAGCTGTTGATCGTCCCTTCTCCCGCCAGCTTTGACGCGGCGGCAAGACGTCCGGCGGAAATGCGCAGATCGTCCTCCGACGGGTCGGCGGGGAGAAGCGGCAGAAGCTCGCCGATCATCAGGTTGGCGAGCAGCTTCGGATACGCCGTCAGCGCGGCGGCTTCCTCGAACCGGTCGGCGACCGTCCGAGCGGCGGTCAGAAGCTCCGCGTCGTCCGGGGCAAGCCCGAAGCGCGCGATGTAATCCGCCTTCCGCTCGTCCGGCAGACGGGGAATGCCGCGTCCGATGCGTTCGATCTCCGCGTCGGTCAGAACGATCGGCGGCAGATCGGGGTCGGGGAAGAAGCGGTAATCATTCGCGTCCTCCTTTTTGCGCATTGAGAAGGTTTTCCCGCTCGTCTGATCGTAGCGTCTCGTCTCCTGCTCGACCACGCCGCCCGATTCGATCAGCTCGACCTGACGGCGGTATTCGTATTCGATCGCTTTCTGAATGAAAACGAACGAGTTGATGTTTTTCATCTCGGTCCGTGTGCCGAGCTTCGGGTCGCCGCGCTTCCGGACCGACAGGTTCACGTCGCAGCGGAGCGAGCCTTCATTCATCCGGCAGTCGGACACGCCCGCGTACAGCATGACCGAGCGCAGCTTTCTCACATAAGCGGCGGCTTCCTCGGACGTGCGGATGTCCGGCTCCGAAACGATCTCGATGAGCGGCACGCCGCAGCGGTTGCAGTCGATCATCGTGCCGTGAACGTCGTCGTGGATGAGCTTTCCTGCGTCCTCCTCGATGTGGATGCGGGTGATGCCGATCCGCTTTTTCCCGTTCTCCGTTTCGATATCCAGTCCGCCGTCAAAGCAGAGCGGCTGATCGTACTGCGAGATCTGATACGCCTTGGGCAGGTCGGGATAGAAATAGTTCTTCCGGTCCTCCTTCGAGCGGTGCGCGATGCTGCATCCCGCCGCAAGTCCCGCCCGGACCGCCAGTTCGACGACCCGCCGGTTCAGCACCGGCAGAGCGCCCGGCATTCCGGCACAGACCGGGCAGACCTGTGTGTTCGGCTCCGCGCCGAACGCTGTCGGACAGGAGCAGAATATTTTCGCCGCGGTCTTCAGCTCCACATGGACCTCAAGCCCGCAGACCATTTCGTAATCGCTGATGAATTTCATATCGTCCTCCCGCTCAGCCTTCCTCGAGCGCCGTGCCGACCCGGCAGAGCAGCGCTTCCCCGAACGCGCGTCCCGTCAGCTGTACGCCGACGGGCAGTCCGCCGACAGAACCGCACGGGACCGACAGCGCCGGAAGTCCCGCGATGCTGGCGGGGACCGTACAGATATCGCCCGCGTAAAGCGCGGTCGGAGACTGCTTTTCGCCGATGCGGAACGCCGTCGTCGGCGCGGTCGGCGTGAGGATCAGCCCGCAGTCGTTTAATACGCGCGCAAACGCTCCGCACACACGTGCGCGGACGCGGGACGCTTTTTCGTAGTATTCATCGTAAAATCCCGCGCTGAGCGCGAAGGTCCCGAGCATGATGCGCCGTTTGACTTCCGCGCCGAAGCCCTCGCTCCGGCTGGCGCGGTACAGCGCGTCGATGTCGCCGCCCGCCGTACTCCGGTATCCGTAGCGCACGCCGTCATACCGTGCAAGGTTCGACGACGCTTCGGCGGAGGACAGGATGTAGTACGCCGGCAGCGCGTCGGCAAGCTCCTTCATCGAGACCGGAACAAGCGCCGCGCCGAGCGCTTCGAGTTTCTTCGCGGCTGCGAAGACCGTCTGCTTCACCGCCGGGTCGATCTCGTCCCCGAAGGCTTCTTCGGGCAGGGCGATGCGTACTCCCGCGATCTCCCGACCGATCTCACGGGTGAAGTCCTCCCCGCTTCCGACCGACGTCGCGTCGAGCAGGTCGTGCGCGGCGATCGCGTTCATCACGAGCGCCGCGTCGCGGACGGTCTTCGCAAGCGGTCCGATCTGATCGAGCGAGGACGCGAACGCGACCAGTCCTCTGCGCGATACGCAGCCGTAGGTCGGCTTCAGACCGACCAGTCCGCAGAACGCCGCCGGCTGACGCACCGAACCGCCGGTGTCCGAACCGAGCGCATAGGGGACCATGCCCGCCGCGACTGCCGCCGCCGGACCGCCTGAGCTTCCGCCCGGCACGCGCGAGAGGTCGAGCGGATTGCGGGTCGTTCCGAGCGCGGAATGCTCAGTCGACGATCCCATCGCAAATTCGTCCATGTTGCACTTTCCGAGCAGGACCGCGCCGTTGTTTTTCAGAAGCTCCCACGCGAAAGCGTCGTATGGCGGGACGAACCGTTCCAGCATCCGGGACGCGCAGGTCGTGCGGACGTCCTTCGTACAGATATTGTCTTTCAGCGCGGCGGGAATTCCGGCAAGCGGCGAAAGAGCTTCGCCCGCCAGACGGCGGCGGTCGATCTCTGCCGCTGCCCAAGGCGCCGTTTCTTTGCAGACGGTCAGGAACGCGCCGATCTCCCCGTCCCGCGCTTCGATCTCGTCAAGGCAGGCGCGCGTCAGCTCTGCGCTCGACAGCTGTTTTTTCGTCAGCGCTTCGGACAGCTCCGTCAGCGTCCGATCGGTATATGGATTCATGCTTCCTCCTCCACGACGCGCGGCACGGTGATATAAGCGTCGGTCCGCGTCGGCGCACCGGCAAGAAACGTCTCGCGGTCAAGCCCTTTTTCCGGGACATCCTCTCGGAATACGTTCGTCTTCGGCGTGACCGGTCTGTCCGTCCATGTGCCGCCCTCTGCGCCGACCGTACTGCCGACCGACGCGAAGCGGATGATCTCCTCCATTTCGGCGGGAAGCGTTTTCTTCTCCTCCTCCGTCAGCGTCAGCCGCGCAAGCAAAGCAAGGCGCTCAACGTCGATCAGGGTCTTTTCGTTCCGATCCATGACAACCTCCGATTGTTCTCTGTGTTTCATATCATTATACCGCATATCCGTCCCGCTGTCAATCCTTCGCGGGATTCAGCCCGATTTTCATTGATTTATTGATTTTGGGATTAAAAAAACGGGATGATTCTGTTATAATACAGTCATAACGGCTTTCTGCCAAAGCCGTTCCCGAATCCTTTCAGAAAGAGCTTTCGTTTCCCGAAAGCACAGGTGATCCTCATGAATCTCGTTCCCGCCGCAGGACCTCTGACCGGCAGTTATTTCTGCACATGGCGCACACAGGCGACAACGCTTCGCGATCTGTCGCAGACCTGCGACGTGGTCAATCTGCGCGACCGCATCGATGAAGACTATCTGTTCGGAACGCCCGGCGTGCTGTCGAATTATATGGAAGAAGCGCGGGGCGACCTGATCGTCGTCATCGACGACGGCTGGGACGTGCCGTATCACACCGATGCGCAGCGCTCCATCCATCCGTTCGGCTCGCTCGAACCCGACCCCGAACGTTTCCCGTTCACACACGACACGCCCGCCGAACGGTTAAAGCAGCTCTCCGACCGCGTAAAGTCGCTCGGCTACCGCGGTCTGGGGCTCTGGGTCGCCTGCCAGACGCCCTTCACGCCCGGCACACCTGCCGAAACGCCCGAAGAAGCCCGCGCTTTTTGGAAGGAGCGCGCCGCGTGGTGTCATGAAGCCGGCATACTTTACTGGAAGGTCGACTGGGGACGGTGCTGCGGCTCGGTCGAATACCGCGCGATGATGACCGAAGCGGTCAGGGAAGCCATGCCGGAATTGCTGGTGGAGCACGCGCTCTGTCAGGGACCCATTGACAAGCCGTACACCGAACGGCTCGCTGATAAGGACCGTGCCGGAAAGTTCAGCGCCCTTCTCCGTCACGCCGATTTCGTCCGCGCTTACGACGTGGTGGGCGAGTTCCGCTATTCCACGATGTTCGCCCGCACCGCCGAGCTTCTTATCGCCTCAGAGGGAACCTGCGGCACGCTCAACATCGAGGACCCGGTCCAGATCGGCGCGGCGCTCGGCTGTTCGCTCGGCATCATGCGCCATCCGATCGAGGAGGAGCGCCCCGACATCCCGCGTTCGATCGTCACGCCCTTCATCGACGCGGTGCGCGCCCTTCGCTGGCAGAGGATCATGCCGCCCTTTGCCGTGAACGCCTGCGAATACCGCATCTCGGACGAGATCGTCACAGACCGCTGCGAATACCCTGTCCCGGAGGTTGACGCATGACCGCACCTCGGCGGCAAAACCGTCGAACAGACCACTCCGCCCGTCATCAACTGCGGACTTCCCCTTCCCGCCGTCAGCGGAGCGGACGTTCTGCCGCTGGTCGGCGCGGCGAAGCACCCGGTAAACGGCGCGGCGGCAGTCGGCGCTTTTCCGCGCACGTTCGGCGGCAGGCTGAACCGGAACATCCCGGCGGACGTGTCGGTCGAAGGTCTGTCGGCGGACGCGCCGGTCGGCGTGTTCGGCTTCTATCATTCCCTCTCGCTCACGTTTGACGAAGCCGTTGAAGGAAAGCGCGTGTATGCGCAGGACCTTGCGGAGGACGAAGCGTCCGACGTGACCGATTCGGTCGTTCTCTCCGGGAACCGTCTGACGCTGCCCGGCAGTCTGATCGAGCAGATCGGTCTTTCCGCCGCGCGTGACCGGAATTCCGAAACGCCCGGACTGACGCTCAGACTGTTCTGAGTACATTTCCGGCTTCCCGCAGACCATGACAGAACCGCTCCCGCGTCAATGCGGGAGCGGTTCTTTATCGTTTCTGTATGATCGTCATCCAGTGCCGGAACGCGGTCGGGACGGCGCAGTCCCGTTCGATCTCCGCCGCCGTTTTCCAGACATACCGGTCGTTTTCCTCTGACGCCTCCGCCAGAAAGCCGGTCATGTGCCATTCGACATGGGTGAAAATGTGCTTTGCTGTGCCGCACGACCGAAGACCGTTCACATCGAAGCCAAGCTCTGCGAGCGCGGCGGCAGTTTCTCTCTCGTCCCGCGTACCGTCAAGGTGAGGGAATTCCCACATCCCGGCGAGCAGTCCGGTCTCCGGGCGGCGGGACACCGCATAGCGTTCCCCCGCGCATAACAGCAGGACCGTCAGCTCCTCGACCCGCCGTTCCTTTTTCGCGCTTCGGACCGGATAGTCCTCCCAGCGTCCGCTCTCTGCGGTCAGGCAGATCTCCCGCACCGGACAGACGGCGCACTTCGGCTCGCCGTTCGGCAGACAGACCGTTTCGCCAAGCTCCATCAGCCCCTCGGTGAACAGCCCGGCCCTTCGACCGGTCGGATAGACCCTGCGCAGCCGCTCCGTCACCGCTTTCCGCGTTGCCGGAAGCATCACGTCCGCGCCGTCCGCGCAGATCCGCGCCAATACGCGCAGGACGTTGCCGTCCACTGCCGGTTCGGGTTCGCCGAACGCGATCGAAGCGATCGCGCCCGCCGTGTAATCCCCGATGCCGGGAAGACTGCGGAGCTGTTTGACAGTCGGCGGGATCTCACCGCCGTACACGCGCATGATCTCGGCTGCCGCCTTTTTCAGATTCCGCGCCCGGCTGTAATAGCCGAGTCCCTGCCACAGCTTCAATAACCGGTCGTCGTCGACCGCCGCGAGCGAAGCGACGTCGGGCAGCTCGGACAGAAAGCGCTCGTAATACGGGATCACCGCCTCGATCCGCGTCTGCTGGAGCATGATCTCCGACAGCCAGACGTGATAGGGAGGCGGCGCGGATTCCATTGTGTAAACGTCGTGCGCTTCGGCGCTCTCCGCTTCCCGTTCGTTCCGGATCACAGAAGCGCCCGAAGGCGCTTCTGTCCGCGGTGCGGTGCCTGACGGCACCGCACCGCGTCTCCAGGGAAGCGGCTTCCGGTTCGCGGCGTGCCATGCGGCGATCAGTGCCGAGAGCGCTTCCGGCAGCTTTACCTCGTCAGACACGGACGATATAATCCTTCTTGCGCTCGCGCGGAGCCGGAAGCTCGCCGTCACGGTAACCGAGGATCAGATGACCGACGCCGATATAATCGCCCTCCACGCCCCATTTGGCGAGCAGAGCCTTGCCTTCGGCGCTGTCGAATTCCTCTTTCGCGCGGTGGATCCAGCAGGAATCCACGCCGACGCTGAACGCGGCGTTCATCAGGTTGCCGAGAACGAGACTGCCGTCCTCAACACAGGTGAATCTTGCGCGGTCTGCCAGAACGATCAGGATCGTCGGCGCGCCGTAGAACGGGTCCGCGTCGGGATTGCCGATGATCGCCGCGTTCATACGGCGCAGCTTCTCACGGACCTCCGGATCCTGAACGGCGATGATGATCGGGGACTGACGGCCCATTCCGGTCGCCGCGAAGGTTCCGGCGCGCAGGATCGCGTCGAGCTGTTCGTCCGTGATCTGTTCGGGACGGTATTTGCGGACGCTGCGCCGGGTCTCAAGCGTTTCAAGTACGGGATTTTTCATGGCTTTCGTTTCCTTTCCGAATTTGAATTTTTCATATTTATATTATACCCTTTTCCGGACGGTTTGTCAACCTGCCGATTCATTTTTTACCGCATAACGGACATTCCGCGCGCTTTTCCCGCCAACCGCAGAATCGGGGCTTGCCAAATCCGTCTTTTCATGCTATACTATATCTGTCTGCACTTCCGGATATTCACGGAAAAGGATAAAACAACGGATATTCCGCTCCGTTTATTCTCCGCTTTTCCGTTTTTCCGGGCTTTCTAATCTGAAACGGAGGTCCCGCATTTGAAATATCTGCTTTCCCATCTGAAACGCTACCGCGTGCAGAGCATTTTAGCCCCGCTGTTCAAAATGCTCGAAGCGCTTTTCGATCTGTTCGTGCCGCTGGTCGTCGCGCATATCGTCAACGTCTGCATTCCGGCAGACGACCGAGGCGGCATCCTGCGCTCTTCGGGACTGCTCATCCTGATGGCGGTCATCGGACTGCTGTGCAGCTTCACCGCGCAGTATTTCGCCGCCAAAGCCGCCGTCGGCGCTTCGACCGCTCTGCGCAGACAGCTGTTCGCGCACATTCAGACGCTCAGCTTCTCCGACACGGAAACCATCGGCGCAAGCACGCTCATCACCCGTCTGATCGGCGACATCGAGCAGGTCAAGCAGGGGCTGAATCAGTTTCTCCGGCTGTTTCTGCGCAGCCCGTTCATCGTCTTCGGCGCGATGATCTGCGCGTTCCTGATCGACCGGAGGATCGCGCTGATCTTTGCCGTCGTCATTCCGGCGCTCGCCGTCGTGATCTTCGGCATCCGCGCTGTCACCGCGCCGCTGTTCCGGAAAAATCAGCAGTATCTCGACCTTGTGACCGGTCTGACCCGCGAAAACCTGTCGGGCGCGCGCGTCGTGCGTGCGTTCGGACGCGAGGAAAACGAGACCGCCGCGTTCACGGAAAGCGCCGACCGTCTGAGCGAGGGACAGCTTCACGTCGGGCGCATCGCGGCTCTGCTCGGACCGCTGACCGCCGTGATCATCAATCTCGGCATCATCGCCGTGCTTTATTCGGGCGCGCTCTCGGTCGACGCCGGTTCCCTTCAGAACGGCGACGTCATCGCGCTGGTCAACTATATGAGTCAGATCCTGGTCGAGCTTCTCAAGCTCGCCGACATGACCATCTATCTCAGCAAGACCGAAGCCAGCCTTACGCGCATCGCACAGATCCTCGACACGCCGCCGTCCATGACCTTTCCCGAAGTCTCCGCACCGTCCGCCGAAACGGATGAAGCGGTCCGCTTTGACGATGTGGGACTGACCTATGCCGGCGCGGGCGCGGAAAGCGTCTCGCACCTGAGCTTTGCGGCAAAGCGCGGTCAGGTCGTCGGTGTGATCGGCGGAACCGGCAGCGGCAAGACGACGCTGGTCAGTCTGATCCCCCGCTTCTACGACGCGACCTCGGGCAGCGTCTCGCTGATGGGTCGTCCGATCGGCAGTTTTTCCAACGCCGAGCTGCGGAAAACGGTCGGCATCGTCATGCAGAAAGCCCATCTTTTCGCCGGGACCGTCCGGTCGAATCTGCTCTGGGGCAATCCGAACGCTTCGGACGACGAGCTGTGGGAAGCGCTCCGTCTCGCGCAGGCGGAGGAGTTCATCCGCACAAAAAGCGGCGGACTCGACGAGCCGGTCGAACAGGGCGGACGCAATTTCTCCGGCGGTCAGCGCCAGCGCCTGACCATCGCCCGCGCACTGGTCGGGAAGCCGGATATCCTCATCCTCGACGACAGCGCCAGCGCGCTCGACTATGCCACCGACGCGGCGCTCCGCAAAGCGCTTCGGACGCTTCGCGGCACGACGGTCTTCATCGTTTCGCAGCGCACGGCGAGCATCCGGCACGCCGATCTCATCCTCGTGCTGGACGACGGCGGTCTGGTCGGTTCCGGCAGGCATGAGGAGCTTCTCCAAAGCTGTCCGGTCTATCGGGAAATCTACGATTCCCAGTTCCAGAAGGGAGATGAAGACTGATGAAACGGTCATTTGACTCAACCGCGATGAAGCGCGTGCTCGGCTGCATACGTCCGCACCGGTTCTTCGTTCTCGTCAGCATCCTCGCCTCCGCGCTCTATGTTACGGCGCAGCTTCTCACGCCGATCTTCTGCGGAGACGCCGTGGACCATATGCTCGGCATGGGAGCGGTCGATCTGCCCGCCGTGACCCGGACTATTCTTCTCATCGCGCTGGTGACCGGCGTGTCCGCGCTCGTTCAGTGGGTGCTGTCGGTCTGCAACAACCGCGTCGCGTACCGCATCTCGCGCGATCTGCGCAGCGACATGATGAAAAAGCTTCAGAAGCTCCCGCTCTCCTACCTGGATTCGCATCTGTCGGGCGATCTTGTGAGCCGCTTCACCGCCGACGTGGACGCCTTCGCGGACGGTCTTCTGCTCGGCTTCACCAAGCTGTTCACCGGTGTTCTGACCATTTTAGGCACGCTCGGCATCCTGCTCTTTCTGAATCCGACCGTCACGCTGATCGTCGTGCTGCTGACGCCGCTCAGCCTGTTCGTCGCCGCGTTCATCGCCAAGCGCACCTACCGCTATTTCAAAGCGCAGACCACCGCGCGCGGAGAGCTGACCGCGCTCGTCGAGGAGCAGATCACGGGCGAAAAGGTCGTTCGCGCGTTCGGACACGAAAAGGCAAGTCTCGCCGACTTCGACCGCGTGAACGATAAACTCGGAGACGCCGCTTTGAAAGCGACTTTCTTTTCCAGTCTGACCAATCCCAGCACCCGTCTGGTCAACAACATCGTCTACGCCGCCGTCGGACTGGTCAGCGCGTTCTGCGCGGTCAGCGGGAGCATCACGGTCGGTCAGCTCAGCGTCTTTTTGAGCTATGCCGGGAACTACGCAAAACCGTTCAACGAGATCTCAAACGTGTTCACCGAATTCCAGAACGCGCTTGCCTGCGCGTCCCGCATTTTCGGACTGCTCGACGAAGCCGAGGAGATCCCGGAAGAATCGCAGGTCCTCGAAGCGGAAGGAAGCGTTTCCCTAACGAACGTCTCCTTCTCCTACACGCCCGACAAGCCGCTGATCGAAGGGCTGAATCTCGACGTAAAGCCGGGACAGCGCATCGCCATCGTCGGACCGACCGGCTGCGGAAAAACGACGCTCATCAATCTGCTCATGCGCTTCTACGACGTGCGGGACGGCTCCATCCGGGTCGACGGAACGGACATCCGGCGTCTTACCCGCCATTCCCTGCGGAAGAGCTACGGAATGGTGCTTCAGGACACGTGGCTGAAAGCCGGGACCATCCGCGACAACATTGCCTACGGCCGCCCCGACGCTTCCGACGAGGAAGTGACCGCCGCCGCCAAAGCCGCTCACGCGCACAGCTTCATCCGCCGTCTGCCCGACGGCTACGAGACGGTCATCTCGGAAAACGGCGGCAGTCTCAGTCAGGGGCAGAAGCAGCTTCTATGTATAGCCCGCGTCATGCTCTGTCTGCCGCCCATGCTGATCTTGGATGAGGCGACGTCCAGCATCGACACGCGCACCGAGGTGCGGATCCAGAAAGCCTTCGCCGTCATGATGAAGGGACGGACCAGCTTCATCGTCGCGCATCGGCTGTCCACCATTCGGGAAGCCGACGTGATCCTCGTCATGAAGGACGGTTCGATCGTCGAGCAGGGCAGTCACGAGACGCTGCTTGCGAAAAACGGTTTCTACGCAAAGCTCTACAACAGTCAGTTCGACGGGGAAACGGACTGACCCGGACAAAAAGCACGTTCCTGCGCCGCGGCGCAGGAACGTGCTTTTTATTATGCAGCCTTAGAAGTTGACCGTATCGGGATGCAGTCCCGAACCGCCGAAGTTCGGCAGCGCGTCGATGACCGCCATGTCTTCATCGGGAATGACGAAATCGAACACCTTCGCGTTCTCGGCAATGCGGGCGGGCGTGACCGATTTCGGCAGCGGAAGGATCCCGTGCTGAATGCTCCAGCGGATGCAGACCTGCGCGGTCGAACGTCCGAGCTTCGCGGCAATGTCGGCGAGCGTTTCGTTCGCCAGCATACGACCGGTCCCCAGCGGGCTGTACGCCTCGACCAGAACGCCGTTTTCGCGGCAGTACGAGACGGTATCCTCCTGCATCAGACCGGGATGCAGCTCGATCTGATCGACCATCGGCTTCACTTCGGTCTCCATCAGCGCGCGCAGATGGTGCGGGCAGAAGTTCGACACGCCGATGGCGCGGACACGTCCGGCTTTGTACAGCTCGGTCATCGCCTTCCATGTGTCGAGATTGATCTCCTCCCAGTTTTCAAACCGGTGGTGCGACGCGGGCCAGTGGATGAGCAGCAGATCGAGAACGTCAAAGCCGAGGTCCTCCATCGTTTTGTCGAACGCGGCGAGCGTCTTTTCGTAGCCGCGGCAGGGATTTTTGATCTTGCTCGTGACGAAGATCTCCTCACGCGGCACGCCGGATTCTCTGACCGCGCGTCCCACGCTCTTTTCGTTGCCGTAGCCCTCGGCGGTGTCGATATGGCGGTAGCCCGCGTCCAGTGCGGCTCTGACCGCGCCGTATGCGACCTCGCCCTCGGCGCTCTGCCAGGTACCGAAGCCCACACAGGGAATCTTCACGCCGTTTGCAAGCGTATAGGCGTCGTTTAAGGCGTTCATGTTCTTTTCCTCCGATCAGTTGAATTGAAAGCCGTCCCGCTCTCTCACCAGCATTCCGGTGAAGCCCGGAACGCCGAAGCGGTCGGCAAAATGACGGCATTTGCACAGAAACAGATAATACAGGTTCGCGCCGCAGCCATACAGCGTCTCAAAGTTGCCCTGCCCCTTTGCGAAGATCACGTCGGCTTCCTCAAACGCACAGCGCGCGTCGGGCGGCAGCTGTCCGAGGTCGGTCCCCGCGACCGCGCTGCCGTTTCCAAGCACCGGCACGAGCGTATCCAGCCCCGTCTCGTGTGCGTCGGTCAGCGTCGCATCGTTGATCGTCGGTCTGCCGCGCACGATCACTGTGACGGCAAGCTGCGGGAACCGTCCAAGAAGCGTCTCGATAAACAGCCGGTCGGCAGCGATCTCACCGCAGTTGTCGGTCAGATAGACGACCTTTTCCGCGCCCTCAAGCTCCCGGCGGAGGGTCGAGACCGTCCCTTCCGGCAGTGCGATCTCATCGGACGCGGCGAGCGAGGCGCGGAGCTTCGCTTCATCCACGCGGTCCATCGCGGCAAAGTCGATATAGTTCGCGCTCAGCGCGAGCTTCATCGCCGTGAGGAACGGGTCCTCCGAGCGTTCTGTCCGCTCACGCAGTCCGGGCAGCAGCGAAAGCATCAGCCGGTTGAAATGCGCCTTTGTTTCGGCAAAATCGTCCGACGCGCCGAACAGCTTTGCGCGCATTTCCTCGATCTGCGCGATCAGAACGGGCGGCGAAGCTTCGTCGCCTGCGTCCGCCAGGATCCGCAGCACCGCGCGGTCATACGCGAGCTTTTCATCCTCCGAAGCGTCTGCCGGAAAACGGCCGAGCTGCTTCTGCAAGATACAGTCAAGACATTCGTGCGACAGCTTCCGCATCGCCATTCAGGGTTCCTCCGTTCTTTCTGACATTCAGTCTGTCCATAAGATCAGTTCATATACGGCGCGCAGTCTGTTCCGCGTCTCACACAGAGCGCCGCAGCTCACGCCGGAACAAAACGCGCGGGGAACCTTCGCAGGACTCCCCGCATTTTTCAAGGTCATTTTACCCGTCTGAACCACGGCAGCACGTCGATGGGCGCGGGGACTTCGATCTCCGCTTTTCCCTCGTACCGCACGCCGTTTTCATCCTCCCACGCGCCTTCGGGGAAACGGACGACACGGGATACCGCGCCTTCGGTCACGACCGGCGCAACAAGGATGTCTTCGCCGAGCATAAACTGATCGTTCACGCGCTCATAGCCCTCGCCGGGATACTGATATTCAAGACTGCGGACGATCGGCTCGCCGGTCTTCTCCGCGTCGGCGACCAGACGGTCGATCTCGGGATACATCCGCTCGTGCAGCTCCGCCATGTTCTTGCAGATCGCGGTCGTCTTTTCCGACAGATGCCGCCACGGCAGCGACGAGAACTGCATCATCGGGCAGAGCGCCGACGTCTCCGCCATGCGCGCGAACAGCTCCTCGTTGTGCTTTCCGTAGACGAACGCCGTCCACTCTCCGCCGCCGACCATATCGGGGCAGATGAACGGACTGCCGATCAGTCCGGCGAAGATCATGTTCGGAATCAGGCAGTTGATGCCGTTGCGGTCCCACGAGTGGCTCTTGTCGAACAGCCGCTGCATGACCTGCTTGCCGCCCGCCTTCCACGTGTCCTTGAACTCGTGAAAACGGTATTTTCTGCCGAAGTCGACCCATGCTTCGTTCAGCTCGGAATGCTTATATCCGCCATAGAAGGTCTTTCCGTTGAGGAAGGAATCCGGCCGGTACGCGCCGCCGTCGAATTTGAAGCCGTCCACGCCAAGCTCCATCAGCTTATGAAGCTGTTCGTCCATTTCAGCGCAGTCGTCGGGCAGGCAGAAGTTGTGGATCGCGCCGAAGCCGCTCCACCACTTCTGGATCGTGACCTCGCCCTTCTCATTGCGGAGAAGATGATTATACTGTCTCACGCCGTAGAAGTTCTCGCTTGAACGCGCGGTCGAAAGGCTCAGGAAATGGTCGCCCTCCGAGCAGATGAACGGGCTTGCCCAGATCATGACGGTAAAGCCCAGCTCGTGCAGACGCGCGAACGTTCCCTTCGGGTCTTTCCACATTTCGGGATTGAACTCCCACACGCCCTGACATTTCTGCCAGCCGCCGTCGATGATGAGAAGTCCCGGCTTGCAGCCGTTTGCGACGACCTCCTCGGCATAGGCGACGATATCGCGCTCGTTCTGATTCTTGATCAGCTCCATCCATGTGTTGAACATCGGATGCTCATAGTATTCGCGCGGAGTATGGATGTTTTCCTCAAACGGGAAATGCGCGCGCATCGCGTTTAAGTAAGCCTCGCGCAGACAGGTCCCGGTTTCGTCGAGCGTCAGCTCCGCTTCGCCCGAAGCCGTCACCTTTCCGCGGTCGAACGAGATCACATACGGCTCCTCGCTCCAGACAAAGCGCCCTTTGCTCGACAGAAAGAGCGGCGCGGTCTGTGTGCGCTGACCGTTTTCAAGGTCGATCTTCAGAACGGTCGTCTCGTCGAATGGCATATTCTCCGAACCGATGATACAGCCGCCCCACCAGCATTCGCCGGGCAGCATGGAAAAGGATAGTTCGCTCATCGTGTTTCCCTCCGGTCAGATCCCTGCCGCGATGCAGACAGCATGGTCGGACGTGACGGTAAACGCGCCCATTCCGGCGGGAATAAAGTAGGTGTCGCCCTTTTCAAACGCATACCGTTCGCCGCCCGCCGTGATCGTTCCCTCACCGTCCGGGAAGGTGAGCGACAGGAAGCTCTCTTTTCCGGCTTCGAGCGCGAGCGTTCCGGCGACGTCGTAACGGTTGACCGTGAACTTGTCGCAGGACGCAAGAAGCGTGTCCGAGCGCTTTTCCGCCTTCGCAAAACGGAGCGCTTCGATCTCGTCGTTCGTGTAGTTGACGATGACCTCACGCGCCTTGGCGACGTGAAGCTCGCGCGGCTTTCCGTCCTTGCCGGGACGGTTGTAGTCGTAAACGCGGTAGGTCACGTTGGAATTCTGCTGGATCTCGCAGATGAGAAGCCCCGCGCCGATGGCGTGGACCAGTCCCGACGGGATGAAATACACCTCGCCCGCGTGGACCTTTACGCGGTTCAGCAGGGACTCGACCGTCCCTTCGGCGACGGCTTTGTCATAGACCGCCTTGTCGAACGCGCCGGGCATGGCGTCCTTCGACAGTCCGAAGACCAGCTCCGCGCCCTCGTCTGCTTCGACGATGTACCACATTTCGGTCTTGCCGAATTCGTTTTCGTTTTTCAGCGCGTAGCCGTCGGACGGATGTACCTGGATCGAAAGGCGGTCGGCCGCGTCGATGAACTTGATGAGCAGCGGGAACCGGTCGGCGTCATAGCCCTCGCCGATGACCGACTGCGAAAGCGTTTCGATGACCTCCGCCATCGTCTTCCCGGCGAATCCGCCGTTTGCGACGACGTTCATGCCGTCCGGACGGACGGTCAGTTCCCAGCTCTCAGCGAGCTTTTCAAAGGGCGCGGATTTGTTGTAGGATTTTTTCAGCTTCTCGCCGCCCCAGATGATCTCCTTGACGGCAGGGACGAGCTTCATGGGATAGAGTTTCATTGTGATACCTCTTTTTTCAATACTTTTCAACAGAATGCCTTTCAGCGCACACCATACCGCCGTTGTGCAGAGCAGCGGAATGCACCGCAGCGTCACGCCGCAGACAAGCAGCGCCGCGGCAGTCAGAATCATCAGACGGAATCGGAATCGGATCCCCTCCCATTTCAGGCAGTACATTCCGGCGATCAGCACGGCGGCGGAAAGTCCGAATCCAAACACCATATAGACGATGAAGGCTGTCACATTCGGAAAACCGAACTGTCCCGCGCTGATCGGGAACACCAGAAACAGCAGCGAGATCCCCTTCATCACCGACGAAAGAACGGTCAGCACCGTGTTCGCCGGCTGTTCCTCGTCCGGCTCCTTCCAGTGGAGGAGGAAGGAAGCAATATCCGGGATCAACAGAAACGACGCGATGATCAGCCCGAACAGATTGATCCATCCAAGTCTCATATTGATAACCATCCTTTCTGCGGTTTTGCGGCTTTTGCTGCCGTTTCGGCAGCGAAAGCCGCAAAACGATCAAATCGAAAGCCTGTTTTCAATCTTCCGCCGCTTTCTTTTCCTCTGCCGCGCGGATAAGCGCTTCGGCGATGATGAGATCGGTCGGCGTCGTGATCTTCATATTTTCCGTTCCGCAGTCGATCAGCCGCACCGGGAAACCGACGTGTTCGGCGAGCGAATTGTCGTCGGTGGCGGCGAACCCTTCCTCCTTCGCCACATATGCGGCGACACGGTAAAGGTTCCGATCGAACGCCTGCGGCGTCTGTGCGAGCCACAGCTCGTCGCGGTTCAGCGTCTCGGCGACATATCGGTTCGGATCGGTGCGCTTCACGGTGTCGCTGACCCGGCAGGCGGCGGACGCGGCTCCCTTCCGGTACGCTTCGTTCACGACGGTTTCGATGATCTCCGGCGTGACAAGACAGCGTGCGCCGTCGTGAATGGCGATGAAATCCGCCGTGTCCGACACGGCTTCAAAGGCGTTCAGAACCGATTCCTGCCGCGTCGCTCCGCCCGAAACGACCCGTTTCAGCTTGGTCAGATGATATTCCTCGGCAAAAGTGTGATACAGCTTCTTTTCATCCTCCCGCGCGGCGACGACGATCTCGTCGATCAGCGGGCAGTCCTCGAATGCCTTCATCGTGCGGACGATGACCGGCATCCCGGCGAGCGTCATGAGCTGTTTGGTCGAAGCGGCATCCATGCGCGTACCGCTTCCCGCGGCGGCGATGACCGCCGACGTAAAATGCGGCTGATTCGCGGTCTTTGACAGTGTGCGCAGAATTCCGGCGATATCTTTTGCTGAAATTTCCATTTTCCCGTTCCTTTCGCTTTTAATCCGGTCTATTCTTTATATTATACCACATCCGGGATGGAAATAGATGAACAAATGCGAAATTTTTCCGCGCAAACCGCAGAAAAATCATTTTCCGCCGCATCAGCCGCTCATTTCCGGCATGATCGGCTCGAACAGGACACATCCGTCCGCCCGGTACTGCTCGATCAGTTCTTTAAGCTGTGACACTTCGACCCGATAATACGCCGCCTGACAGACAAGACAGCGCCGGACCTTGCTCTGCCGCCCGCCGAGCTTGATCGACAGCCCGATCTCGTCGCCGGTCAGCTCCTGCACGCAGTCCTGACATTTCACAGGTTTTCCTCCCGAAAGAACCGCAATTCCCCGCAGGTATTTCCTGCGGGGAACGGCTCAGTTTTCCGCACGGATGATCGGCAGATAGACTGTCGTTTTTCCCACCCGTTCGGTCAGCCGTCCGCGCAGGATCAGGCAGCCGTGTGCGGGAAGGATCGCGCGCACGCCGTCCACGCAGACGCCAAGCTCCCGATCATTCAGAATATCGCGCAGCTCAAAGCCGTGTCCCGTCTCCTGCGGCGGCAGACCGGCGTCTGCGAACAGCAGTCTGGCGTCAACCGCCTTATCCTTGAAATTGAAGAACCCGAACGCCAGCTCGCCGTCCGCAAGGAAGCGGGTCAGCACATAGGAGCCTTCGACTGCGCCGTCGAGATAGGGTTTCACGCCGGTCGCCAGAAACGGCGGGCGGCACTCCGCGTCCTGATCGAGCGCGATCAGCTCGCGGTTCAGAAGAAGCGTTTTCCCGAATTCATCCATCCGGCGAAGGTCGCCGCCCATCAGAAGCGGCGCGCCCATAAAGCACCAGAACGCGAAATGCGTCGTGTACTCGATCTCGGTCATACCGGCGGTCTGACCGTACCGTTCGGCGACCTCGGCGACGTGTCCGTGACCGCGCATCCCGACCGTCAGCATATCAATGTCGTTGAAGCACCCGCTCGTGCTGTGCGCAAAATTTCTGATCTGCCGCATGGCGATGTCGCGGAAGGAGATATAATTGTCCCGGATATCGGTGTCCGAACGGTACATATGCGCGCCGAGCGGACGCATCCACTTTTCCGGATCGTCGTAGCCCCAGTTGCACGCTGAGAACAGGATCTCCCGTCCCGAAGCGCGAAGCGCCTGACTCATCGTCAGATAGCACATCCGTCCGTCCGCCGTTTCGGGTTTGTTGCAGTAGTCATACTTCAAAAGATCCACGCCCCACTCGGCGTACTGCTTCGCATCGGAAAATTCGTGACCGTATCCGCCCGGAAAACCGGCGCAGGTCATCACGCCCGCACAGGAATACAGTCCGAATTTCAGGCCGCGTTCATGCAGATAATCTCCGACCGCTTTCAGACCGTGCGGGAATTTCTGCTTGTCCGGCACGAGCTTTCCGTCCGTGTCCCGTTCGCGTTCGAGCCAGCAGTCGTCGAGATTCACGTATTCGTACCCGGCGTCCCGATAACCGTCTTTTACCATCGCGTCGGCGGTCTCTAAGATCAGCTTCTCGCTGATATCGCCGCCGAAGGTATTCCATGAATTCCATCCCATCGGTGGAAGAGAAGCAAGTTTCATTCCGTCTTTTCCTTTCCGTATCCGTCCGAAAGCTCCGTATAGAGCGCGTACCCGAATTGTTTTGGATTTTGCCGTATTCAAGTATAACAGATTTTCCGCGGAAAGTCAAGCTCATAAACCGCTTGGACCTCACGATATTTTCTCACGGATTTTCAAAGGGAATCGACCCATAAAAAAACCGTCCGAAAAGTCTTGACAGGACGGGTGGGATATGTTATAATAAAGGACAGCCGCATATGCGGACCATTAGCTCAGTTGGTCAGAGCAGCCGGCTCATAACCGGTCGGTCCAAGGTTCGAGTCCTTGATGGTCCACTATTCCCGTGCTTCCCGATCTTCGGGCGCACGGGTTTTTATTTTGCACTGTTCCCCGGCTTCGTCCGTTTTCCGCAAAAAAGCCTTTTATGATGGAAGGCATTCCATCATAAAAGGCCTGTTTTTACCTGCGCCGACTGATCGGAATTTGCTGATTCTCCGCCGAATCTGCAGTAGACCACCAGATAATCCTCCGAATCCGTGCTGCGCGCGAATAAGGTAAGATCATACTCATTGTTCAGATAGAGCAGATCGTCGCTTGCTTTCATGTGCTTAACCGTTTCGACCGTATAGGGGAAAACGTATCCCTTCATATCCGTGACCGTCACAACGTCTCCCGGATCGAGCAGCGCCAGAAAGTCAAACTGACCGTCCGTACTCGAACCACCGATGATCAGGGAACCGTTATAGGGACTTCCGCTGTAACGGCAGGGCATTTCAGGGAGCTTCGCTATGTCCCACCGTGCGGCGACCGGCAGCTTTATACCGTAGCCGCTCAGCTCCAGAAGCGCCGCATAGTTGACGCCCTTATACTCGAACACAGGCATTTCCGGGTTGCCCCGGTCTTCCATAATGCCGTTCTGCCGTTCCGGCAGCAGTTCTTCAAAGAATCCAACCGTTTTGTTCAGCGCGTCCTGCGTGCGCCAGAGCATGATCTTATCATGCCCCACGATCGTCAGTGCCAGCACCAGCATCATCAGCCCGATAAAGAGCGCCGCGCGGCTCAAAACGTTTCTAACCTCGTCACGCATCTTTCGGCTTCCTCTTTGCGGTGCCGACCACGACAAGCCCGATTCCCGCAAGAACCATCAGTTCAATGTACAGCTTTTTGTTGGCTGCGTCACCGGTCTCCGGCTGATCGCTCGGCAGAACCAGCGTGTTGGTTACGATAAATTTGTTTCCTTCCTGCCGGATGGAGCAGCGATAGTTCACCGGGATCTTGACCTCAGTGACCGACCAGGTGTAGACATCAGGCGACATCCAGGAGTATGACCAGTGAACATCGGGATCCAGCCGGACCGTTTCATACAGCTCGCCGTTGCGGTAAATATTGATGTCGACGTGATCGGTGCGCCAGGTCGTCATGTCTCCGTCGTTCCAGACCTTCATCACGGTATACTCATATTCCATACCGGGGTCATAGATGTTGGTGATGGTGAAAACATTACCGTTCTGAGTGATCGTGACGCGGTAGTCCTCCGGAACCTCTTTTTCGATGACCGACCAGGTGTACAGCTCGGCTGACGTCCACGAATAGGTCCAGCTGTTGTCTTCCGAAAGCTTCACCGTCTGGAACAGTTCGCCGTCGCGGTAGATATCGGCTTCGATGAACTCCGGCCGATGAGACGGATCTGCAGCATCTTCCCAGATCTTATCCACGCGGTAGTGATATTCATGCGGACCCGGAGGGTTATCCGGAGGGTTATCCGGAGGATCCTTCGATTTAAGGGTATTCGTGATCGTAAAGCTGTTTCCGCTTGATTCCAGAGAAGCGACGTAGCCCTCCGGGATACTTTTCTCCATCACGGTCCAGCTGCTCTTGCCCGTCGTCGTCCACTTGTAGCTCCAGCCGCCGGCTTCGGTAAGCTTGACCACCCTGTCAAGCGAACCGTCGCGGTAGAGCGCCACATCGACCGATTCGGGGCGGTGCGACGGGTTTTCGGCGTCGTCCCATACCTTCTTCACTTCGTAGGAATATTCCTCCGGCTTGACGTAGGTATTGGTGACGTAGAAGGTGAAGCCCTTCTTCTCAATCGTGCAGATATAATCGGCAGGAATGTTCCGCTCCATGACGACCCACGACGAAGCGTCGGTGTCTGTCCATGTGTAGGTCCATCCGCACGCCTCGTCCAGCTTGACAGTCTGGTCGAGCACACCGTCTTTGTAAATGTCGATATCGACATGATCCGGACGGTGCGAAGGGTCAGCGGCGTCATCCCACTGCTTGACAACGAAATACTCATCGCCGCCGGGTCCGCCCATGCCGCCGAATGTATTGGTCACAATAAAGGTGTTCTCAACCTGATCGATGGTCACGAAATAACCGAGCGGTACATCGCGTTCGACAACGGACCAGCTGTGGCTTCCGGTGTCGGTCCATGTATAGGTCCAATCCTCCGCCGCGCGGAGCATGACCGACTGATACAGAGCGCCGTCACAGTAAATTTCAATGTCAACATGGTCGGGACGGAACACGCTGCTGGATTCGTCCACCCATTCCTTGATGACTTTGTAGGGGGTATGAGTAGGTCCGCTCGGTCTGTAATTGCCGGGCTTCGGGACCGCCGTGCGGTCGTACACCCATTTTCCGCTGTCGTCAAGATCCGGAACCGCAACAAAAGACGATGTGAAACCGGTCGGGCGGATCGCGCCGCACTTTCCGTTCCAGCGGACAAAATACAGACCCTGTTCAAGCCCGGTGAACTTCACTTCACCCTTCTCATTCGTGACCTGAAGCGCGGTGGGCGCGATATGGTCAGCTTCAATATAGGACTCGATCGTCGTAGCAAGGCTGCTCCATTCGGACTGCGAGCGGATCGTGTCGATCGCAAACGGATAGGAAGCAAACGAACCTGTCGGCGCGTAATGTAAAGTGGTCGAGATGGACGCGACCAGATAAGCCTCGATCTCAAGGTCTTGGACGAGGTGTCCTTCTTCTGTTTTGTAGATCATGCTCAGCGAACACTTGCGCGACGGGTCGATCGGCTCGGCGGCGTCCCATGTCGCAGCCGCCTGCGCCGGTATCACTGCGGCGGCAAGCAATGCCGTCAGCATGAGCAGAACGACGCTCAGCCGCAGGAATCTGTATTTTTTCATAGCTCCTCCTCGGTAAGGGAAGTTTTCTTTGCCGGAGCAACCGGCTTGAAAATGACATATACGATCAGTCCGAACAGGATCGGCAGCGCAACGAACGGCGTGACGATCAGCCGGTCAACCAGAAATGCTTCGGACGTGACATAGTAGGTTTTCTTCATCACCGTTTCGATCCGGTGACCGCGCACGAGCAGACGGTGGGTATTGATGCCGTAGGGCGTGCAGGTCTGGAGCGTACAGTAATCCTCGCCGCCTACGATCAGAATATCATCGATGTCGCTCGGCAGGACGGTTTTGATCTGGTCGACCTGATAGGTAAGCACCTGATTCAGGATGTTGATGACAAAGATGTCGCCGATCTCCATACGGTCAAGGTTGGTGAACAGCTTGGCGGACGGAAGACCGCGGTGGGCGGAAAGCATGGCGTGCGTGTTGACGCCGCCGACCGGAAGACTCGTGCCTTCAAAGTGACCTGCCGCACGGTTGAGAATTTCCGATGCAGTGCCGTGATAGATCGGAAGCTCGACCTGAATCTTGTCAATGACAAGATATCCGATCATGCCGCGTCCGTTGACGTTCAGGATATCGTTGTATCCCTCGATCTGGCTGTAATTCTTTAACGGGAACGGCAGCTGATACAGCCTTCGGTTGTAGGAATAAGCCTCTTCGAGCATTTCGAGATATTCCTTCTCGGTAATGCCGTTCAGCGAACTTTCATAGTCCGCGATCGCGTGGGACTGCACCTTGGAATTCCAGTGCTGGGAAAAAGCGGGATACAAAAGCACGCAGAGACCTACAAAAAAGACAATCAGAAGAATTAACGTTGCAATTTTTCCTGTGAGTTTCATGTGTTTCTCCGTGTTTTTGCAAAAGCCGGGGAGCGGGAAGCTCCCCGGCTTAGGATTATTCGCGGGTTACAGAATCAGGAGACTCAGATGGTTTCCTTGCTGATTCTCTTGTTGGTGACAAGGAGAACGCCTGCGAACATGACTGCGAGAGCGCCGAAGGTGATGAACAGCGTAGTGCCAACACCGCCGGTCTCAGGAAGCTGAGTACCCTTGACGTTGATAACGTCAATCGTCATGGTCTTTTCAGAAGACGGATCATTTGCGTCATACAGTTCTTCAATGTAGAACTGAGGATCTACTGCGGCAGAAGAGCTGGTAGCGGGAGTTCCCGGTACGAAGACGATATTCAGCTTGATCGGGTCGATCGGGTTGTAACCGTCAGGAACAACGATCTCGGTGATGGTGTATTTGCCCTCTTTCAGGCCGCCGAATACGAGAACGCCCTTATCATCAACGAATGCTTCTGCATAGGTCGTGCTGGTTTCGGTGGTAATAACGTACTCTTCTCTGTAATACTTCTTCGACGCGATGTCAAACGTCTTGGAGGAAGCGGTCTCGCTGTAACCTTCGTAGCTCTTGACATTGTAGACTTCTTTGTAAATGTCGCCGGTCACGGATGCAACCGATTCTGCGGTGTTGCCGACATACGTGTAGATACCGGTAGTGCTGTCGAAGGTGTAGTAATTCTGGATAATGTCAGTCGGGACAGTGGTGATCTTCTCAAACGGCTCGTCAACCGTGTAGGAAACGCTGCCGTCGGAATCCGTGATCTGGTAGTAAAGAGTGGATTTTGCACTTGCGAGAGTCTGGAATTCATCGTCGCCGGTATGCTTGATGTATTCTACGTCAGCGCCGCTGGACTGTTCAGTAGGTCTGGTGGTATCCTTCGCGGTCTTAAGTGCATAGGTGTTCAGCTTATAGAAGACTTTAAAGAGCTCGAAGGTCGTTACGTCCTTGTAGTAGACATTGGTAGGGGTATCATAAATGCCGGTGCTGCCGGACAGAGCGGTGGGAACAGCATTCGGGCTGACGGTGGTATAGCCGTCTGCGTCAGCGTCCACGATCTTATAGTACAGACTGGGCATCGTATAAGACTTGTAAGTACCCGGCGTCGTATCTTCCACGTACATATCCGTGCTTGCATACAAAGACAGATTCCAGGAAGTCGGAGCAGTGGTCGTGTAGGTACCGTTCTTAAGGAGGTAGTAAATATCAGGCAGCGTAGAAGTAACATTCGTGTAGGTGGAACCGGAGAGCGTATAAACCTGCACCTTGCCGGAAACCTGCTCATAAAGCTCCTTGTATAAGAGACCCGGTACTACCTGCGTATAATAAGTTCCGCCCGTCACAGCGGCGTTCAGCTTATAGTACAGAGTAGCAGAGGAAGAAGTGAGCTTTTCGTATTTCGAACCATTCTTTACATACTGCTGATACGGGGTCTCTTCGTCATAGTTAGCGAGGGTCGAATCCTGAGGAGCGACCGTAATATAACCGGTAGGACCGGCGGGAGTTTCGACCGTATCGGTGTACTTGATGTAGGTGGCAGTCGGGAGAGGATAGAAGTTGTAACCCTTACCGATGATCGTCTTTCCAGCGGTACCGGTAGTGGAATCGCCTTCGATCTTGAACTTTGCGCCAGTCAGAGGATTACTAGTGTCACCGTCGATCTTCTTGATCTTAAGACCAGTGGTGTAGGTGTCGGTCTGATCCTCGCCGCCCGTTCCGGTCGGATCCTCCGGGAAAACGTAGCCGGGATTTTCCGGGTCGTTGGGGTTGCCTTCAGTCGGTTCATGAGTCGGGGTAACACTGGGGTCATTGGAATAGGTAACGGACGAAGTGTTCGGGTTGGAGTCTTCCGCAGAAGCGTCGCCGTCATAGTCAACATTTGCATCTTCGTTCAGCGTAGCGGAGTACGTAATAACGATGGGCTTACCGACATTTGCAGGATCGCTGTAATTCGTCACCATATTATTGAAGATGATACGGATGAGCGTCTCGTTGTCGTCGGTGGTCGTTACTACATAGTTGTAGACGTCGGTAGCGGTATATTCATCGTCGCCGCTGACTGTGGTGCCATCGATCTTAACCACGATGTCATCATTGAAGGTAAGACCCTTGGACATGGTATCGTTTACGACGAAGAAGTAGGTGGAGTAACCGGTCACATCCGGGATCTTGGTTTTGATCTCGAAAGTGATCGTGTCGCCGATAGCCGCGTCGTTTTCCTTGAGTTCATTCGTGCCTTCCAGGATGAACTTTTCGGTCTCGGGAGTTTCGTTCTTGTCCTTGACAATAGCGTTCGGATCGGTGTTGGTCAGGTTGGCGATCAGGGTAGAACCTGCGGAAACGAGGTAGTAACCGAGATCAAGACCGATTGCCATTGCGTAAGCATCGCCCGTAGTAGAATCGGTGTAGGAACCGAGTACTGTGCCGGATGCGCCGGTCGGCAGATTGGCATTCAGGTACTTTGCGAAGAGAGCAACATAATTCTGGAAACCGGTTTCGGAGAGTACGGTATACTCAGTAGAACCGCTGTTTGCAACGAGTTCCAGACCGCACTCGGGATAGGTCGAGATGAAGGTCTGGATAGGAGTGAGCCATGCGCTGCTCGAGCTGATGGTGTAGGAATGTGCCGATTTGGCATCATCATACGTGTAATCGAAGATCTTATACGCCGTATAGGTTCTGCCTTCAACTGGGTTTGTGAGCTTGATGCTGCCGGTGGTGGTCGTGCCGTTAGCTGCGAACGCAGGAACGCAGAGCGCCATAACCATCAGAACAGCAACAAACAGAGCCACAAATTTCTTTGCGTTTTTCATGATTTGTCCTTTCATAAAATTTGATTTTTTGGGGGGTAAACGCAGAGGGGAAATGCGGGGGATCAGCTTTGGTACGGGCTGCGGCGCGAATGAGATTTGCCGCAAGGAGGTCCGCCGATTATTATGATTAATTGGCATTCCTCCTTTCTCTTTTACGCCTCAGAGCGTACCAGTATATAACCGGCGCCGTCATAAGACAGCATCCGCTTATAACATAAGGAAGTTCGGTCGTTCCGCCCGTATGGGGGAACTTCGGACCGGTAACATTGGCAGCCGTCACATGGAATTTGCTCACGGCAGCCGAAGTCGAAACGGTAAGGAAACCGGAATCTGCGTTGGCGTCGAACTCACAGAACATTTTTTCATGTCCCGTTCCGTCGTCAGCCCACCAGATCTCGCAGGCGTCGAATATGCTGTCGGCTTCCTGACTGCCCAGCACCGTCTGAACAAGGCGGTAATGGCAGGGTTTCTCTTTATTGTCGTCCGCTGCATCAACATAGGTACACGGCACGGCGTTGAACACCGCGTCGCCGTCGTCGTTGGTCAGCACTGTCTGTGCTTCCGTCGCCGGGTCGGACTGACCGGAGATCGGCGTCAGCGTGAAAGAAGCATTTTTCACCATTCCGTAAGGACGGGCGAGGTTGGCTTTCACGACCATTTTGCCGGTCGTGACTTTCTCGTCGAAGTAGGCGATGCTGGTTCCCGTCTCCGTTTGCACCACAGGTGCGCCGTCGGTGCCGAATCCCAGCCAGAATTCCAGCGGATCCGTCTGCGGCTGGTAGCCGTCCGGCGTTTCGATCTCGCGAAGGACGTAATGTGCGCCGGCTTCGAGGGTCAGCCCGGAGGTCGTCCCCGTTTTACCATAGGCGTCCGTGTCCGCCATCGCGTCGATCAGAGTTTCGGTGCGCTCGCCCGTGACCGGGTCGGTCTCGGCCTCGTAAAGACTGAACTTGACGTCTTCCATCGGTGCTCCGTCTTTTGCGTCGATCTTCAACAGGTCAAGCACGTAGGAGAAGGTGATGTTGTCGATGACGGGGTCGGTCATGAGTTTGAACTGATTGCCCGTGGCGGACGCCGTTAAGGTATCGACCGTGTATACGGGGTAACCTTCGCGCTCGTAGGTGGTGTATTGAAGCTCCACATACCGCACGCCGTTGCCGATGACCGCATAGCCTTTCGGAGATTTGGTCTCGTACACCTTGTAGGTTCCGGCGGGAAGACCGCGCACATAGAAGCTGCCGTCGTCGCCGGTGACAAGGACCGCGCTCGTCGCGCCGGAGGAATTATTATAGTAATAATAATTCGTGCCGTCTTCGACGGAGCCTGTCTGGTAAACCGACACGGGAACCTCTCCCGTTTCGATGCCGTCTTCGTCGCGTTCTACCCGCGCCAGACGGAATTCGGCGTCCGGAAGGGGCTCGCCGCTCACCTTGTCTTCCTTGACGACGCGCATGGAATACAGCGCGCCGCGGACGACCGGGGAATCGAATCTTGCTTCAACGACCTGACCGGTCTCGGGTTTTACGTAAGACAGATGCGTGTAATCCCCGTTTGCGGGATCGTCGTTCGTGGCGTATCTCGCATCGGCGGGCGTTGCGTTGTACCGGCTGTTCTGGTCGGTGTAGGTCACGACGCCGGTCGAGGAGTTCACGGAATAGTTGTTGGTTGAGCTGCCCATGTTAGCTGCCGCGCTGCTGATGAAGCCGTCCGTCAGGGTCTCGAGCCGGACGCGGTAGATCATCTGGTAGGCGTTAGCCTGAACATAGTACATATTGTTCGTATCTTCGTAAACCTTGACATACGGGTTCGGTTCCAGCGTCTCGTCATAGAACGGCTGAACGCCTTCAAGGCTCCATTCGATCGAATTGTCCGTCGCGTTGTAGACCGCATGGTCGCCGGAATAGCTTTCAAACCCGAGGAAGGTGATATGATCGTTCATATAGTCGACGATCGTTTTTGCGAGGACGCTCACTTCACCGGTTTCGGGGTCTTCGTAGGTCATCGTCTCGCCGCCGGGCATTGAAACGTTCAGCGAGGTGTAATCCAGCATATACTCGAAGAAGTCGAAGCCGTGATTGAGCATATCCTGATAAGTCGCGCTGGGAACCGTTAATATGTTATTAGTTGCCTGATAGCTCACTTCGCGGCTTTTGTAGGTACGCCCGCCTGCCGAATAGTAAAACGACAGACCGCTTACGGTCGAAAGGCTGAACATCAGACTGACGTCAAATTCCTTGATATTACCGGGTGAAAGTTCCATTTTCAGCGTATCGACCCTGCGCCAGTTTTTGGTAGCCGGCTGGGTACTGTCGTTACTCGTAAAGGTCTCGCTCTGCTCCAGCAGATAAGAACCCTGCGAGGATACGCCCATGTAGCTCTGATTCGTCTCGATAGGCAGTTCACGGTTTATGTGATATTCTACATCAAGCGAGTTATGTGCGTTGTTGATAATCAGATCGGCGTTTCGGAACGTCGCCTGCCAGTTGTGCTTGACCACCGGCTCGATATCGAGAGCGATGTAAAACTCATTCTCGACCGAGGTCGGGAGGATGGTCTTCTTCATACGAAGCTCCGGAATGGTGCCTGCCGGGGTTCCGGGCAGGTCGTTGGGAAGGAGAACGTACTGCGAATCAAGACCGTATTCACGGTATCCGATGATCTGCCAGTTGTTGCCCTGATTTTCGGGCTTGTCGTAGTCCTCCTTGAAGTTCGCGGTCTCAATGCCGCCTCCCAGCAGTCCCCCGCCCAGAGGTCCGCCCAGCGGGTCTCCGCTCGGCGGCGCTTTAGCGAGGGATCTCAGCGGGAGTCCCGCCGCCGCGACCTTCCACACGCCGTCGATCCTTCCGACATAATCGGCGACCGACGCGCAGAGCATTTCATAATCGTCATCGCCGACAGCGTCCCGTCCCGTTCCGTGATAATAAGCGTCGTCTACCGGCACATACAGCGCGTTGACGGAGGTGTAGGCATTCTGGAGCGAAACCGGGTCGCCGGGGATGATCGCCGCAAGGATACCCTCAGCTTCCGTCTTGATGTAACGCGACAAGCGCTCCGCAGCAGGCAGACAATAGTCCGTATGCGTGTGTTCCGTCATGGTGCATACCAGCTTATCGCCGATATAGCAGTCCTTTGTATGGGTGTGTTCGTAGCAGTGACCGCAGTCGTATGGACTGATCTCGGTCCGTCTCACAAAGCAGAGCATATCGTGCTCATGCTCCGAAAGCCCGCAGATCAGTCTGCCATCTTCGTCATAACAGGCGTCGTCATGGCGATGGCTGAGCATTCCGCATAGAGCGGCTGCGTCGTCCTCCATCGTAACGGCGGGAAGCATCATGAAATAGGTCGTCAAAAATACAGATACACACATCAGGATGCTTGCCGCACGATACCAGACCCTGCGCGATGTTCGTTCTCTGCTCAGCCGTGCAATATTCAGCTGAATAGAATGTTTCATTAGATCCTTCCTCAGACCAGCATATGTTTTGCCCGGTCAGCCGACTCTGCCGAAGCTGTCAAAAGGCCACACCGTAAAGACGATTTTGCCTTCCACATCTTCCTGTGAAACAAATCCGACTGCGCTGGTGCGCGAATCGATCGAAGTGCTGCGCTTGTCTCCCACGACGAAATAGGACGCTTCCGGGACTGTGATCGGGAATTCAACGTCACATTCGCCAAACGCCTGCTCTGCAAGATACGGCTCGTCCAGCGGTTCTCCGTTGATGGTAAAGCATCCGTCTTCGTCAAGCTCCACCTTGTCTAACGGCATCCCGATGACGCGCTTGACCAGAAGCCGGTTAGCGTAGCGAAAAGAGATAATGTCGCCTCTCTGGATCGTCTGCCTTTTGAGCGCGACGACGATATCGCCTTCGCTCAGCGTCGGCTCCATGGAGCCTCCGTAAATGCGGAGGACAGGCAGGAGCAGCGTCGCAGTCAGAATGGCTGCCGCCGACGCAACGACCATCGCATAAAGCGTCTGTTTGATCCGTTCGCGCCGGACGCTGCGGATGTTGACTCTCTCCAGCTCGTTTTCAAGCGTTCCGGTTTCCGCCGGAGAAGCAGTGGGATTTGTCTTTTTTTTCATCTTTTCACCGCAGGTCATGTGATTACAGATAACAATACGGCATCAGAAAAACTTCTTCACCTTATTAGTTTACCACACCACCCGGCAAAAAGCAAGAGGTTTCAGGAATATTTTTTACATTTTACGAAAAAAACAGCTGATTTTTTGCCGGATTCCGGGAAGCGATTCACATTGTTCCAAAAAGGAAACAGTCCCCATTAAGTAATTACCATACACTAACCATTATACCACGAGCCGCCGTGAAATGCAAGGCTTTTATATAAAAGTTCACACAATTTTCATGATTTCACCCCCCCTTCCGCCTATTCACAATTTGTTCATTATATACCTTTGCATTTTCGGATATTATTCTGCATTTGTGAATTTTATCAAAATCAAATATGAATGATAAATTGCCGCTGCAAACGGATGTTAGTCGTCTCATCTGTGCTGCGTTTGCCGGTCCATTCTCGATATTCAATATTTATTTTATATTTATTCATTAGTTGTCAATATTTTCGGCATGTCTACCCGTTTTATCATAAGGGCGCCTCTAAAAATTCATCGCACGTCGAATCGGCGGCATCTTTTCCGTCATTCGTCGCAAAATTCCTTCGTATAGGATCAATTATACGTGCGGAATCTTGTTTAGACTGACGAAAAATCTGCTCACCGCTCACCACACGCTGAATATAGAGGTACCCATAAAAATCGGGACTTTACAAACCGGCATGGATATGATATACTGATGGGCGGAAACGAGGTGGGACCATGCTCGAAAACATCTGGAACCCGTGGCACGGCTGCCGGAAATATTCCGAGGGCTGCGCGCACTGTTATATGTACTATCTCGACGCCGCGCACGGACGCGACGGAAGCGAGATCGGCAGAGTCAAGGGGAATTTTGACCTTCCCCTGAAAAAAACGCGCGCCGGTGATTACAAGATCCCCTCCGGCAGCACGGTCCACGTCTGCCTGACCAGCGACTTTTTCCTCGAAGAAGCCGACGAATGGCGCGCAGAGGCGTGGGAGATCATGCGCCGCCGTCCCGACCTGCTTTTCCGGCTCCAGACCAAGCGTGCCGGACGGGTGAGGGACTGTCTGCCTCCCGACTGGGGAAACGGATGGCGGAACGTCGCGCTCTGCTTCACGGCGGAGGATCAGCGGTGCGCGGACGAGCGTCTCCCGATCCTGCTCGACCTGCCGTTCGCCGAGAAAAGCGTCATGTGCGCGCCGATGATCGGCGAGATCACGCTGGAAAAATATCTCGCGCCGGGGCAGATCGTGCGCGTTCTGGTCGACGGCGAGAACTACGGCGGCGACCGTCCGCTCGACGAAGCGTGGGTCAGGCGGCTGTACGAGGAATGCCGTCTGCACGGTGTGGACTTCGATTTCGTCGGGACGGGAAACATTTTCATTAAAAACGGAAAGACATATCGCATCTGCAAGGCGTACCACCGCGTCATGGCGCTCCGGTCCGGTTTACAGCTCCCCGCGGCCGATCCGGACGTGCCGGTCCAGACGCGATGCCGGACCTGTCCGCGAAAAAACGAGTGCGGCGGCTGCCGCAGGTGCGGAAAATGCGCGCCCGAAACCTTCCGCATCTGAACGCATGACCGCTCTCCGGCGAAAAAAAGAGGGACCTGCTTCCCCGTTATGGGAAAGCGGATCCCTTTCGCTGTCCGCAAACGCCGTCAGTCGGCAAGCAGCTTGCACAGCACGTGAAGCAGAGCCGCGATCATGCCGCGCGCCGCGAATGCGGCGGGATCGACCGGAACGCCGTTTTCTTTCAGCATTCCGTTTTCGACCGCCCACGCGACCGCTTCGGCCGCCCAGTCGCTGACCGTGCCGGCATACGGATATCCGACCGGCAGTCCGACCGGTTCCATGTCGTCCGACCGTCTGGCCCTCAGGTAACGGTACAGAATGACCGCCGCCTGTTCGTGCGTGATCTCGTCGTTCGGTCCGAATTCGGTCTCGCTGTAACCGTTGACGATCCCGTTCGCCTGCGCCCAGCAGACCGCATCGGTGTACCATTCGCCGGGCTCCGTGTCCTCAAAGGTCATCGAATCCGTATCGACGGCGGGACAGCCCTCCAGACGGTACAGAACGGTGACGATCATCGCGCGGTTCGTGGTCTCGTCCGGCGCGAAGCTGTCCGCCGCAACGCCGTTCATCAGACCGTTCGCGTAGACGCAGCGGATATCGTCATAGAACGGGGCGCCTTCCTTCACGTCGACAAACGGAAGTTCGATCTGCGTATAGTCGGTCGGAACGATCTCGTTCCACTTCGCGTAGACCCTGCGGTTCGCGTTCAGGCGGACTTCGGTGATCGGAGACGTGAGCGCTTCGTCCGCGTACCAGCCGGCGAACATGAAGCCCTCTCTCGTCGGGACATAAGCCGAAAGGTCGATGACCTTATCGAACGCGCCGACGAAGCCGTTCTCCAGTCTGCCGCCGTTCGTGTCGAAGGACAGCGTGAAGAAGGCCGGGAAGATTCCGCCGGAAGGAGAGGAGATATCCGTCCAGTGCGCGTAAACGGTGGTATCAGAGGTGAAGACCGTACCGGTCGTCACGCGGACGCCGTTCGACGTGAACCAGCCCTCAAAGTCGTACCCGTA
>JAZRXB010000142.1:0-9614 GCA_045600005.1 Eubacteriales bacterium
GTCACTTCAAGTATACCACAAAAACGGAGAAAAATCAGTAGTTTTGCTGTTAAAAAAGCATTGTGCCGATTGGCTTTTTTGACTTTTACAATCGGCTATAATAAAGCGAACATAGGAGGGCGGATATGGACTTTATCGAAAAATTCTATCACACCGACATCGACGGCGCGGAGGTCGGAGACCTGCGGCTCGTCTGGTGCGGCAGAAGACTGAACGCGCCGGACCACCGTTTCGGTCCCGCCGCGCGCGAAAACTACTGGCTGATCTATATCGGAGAGGGTACGGGCGTCTATCGCACCGACAAAGCGGTCTGCCGTGTCGGACGCGGCGATGTGATGGCCGCCTTTCCGAACCGGCGCATTTTCTATCAGGCGGACCCCGGAAGCGTCTGGTCGATCTGGTGGGTGAGCATCGCCGCCGAACCGCTCGGCTGTCTGCTGCCTCTGACCGGTCTGAAGGAAGACCATCCCGTCCTTCACGCCGAATCGCCGCAGAGTGTCGAGAGCGTGTTTGAAGCGCTGCTTGCCGAGGCTGCGTCCGAGAATGCGAACGCAAAATTCACCTGCATGAGCTTACTTTACAAGCTGCTCGCTCTGCTTACTCCCGCCGGTCCCGAAGCTGCGCCGCGCGACTATATTGACGAAGCGATTTTCTTCATGACCTCCGGTTACGCAGGAGAAATCACGCCGTCCGACATTGCCGGACGGCTGAATCTCGACCGTTCCTATTTTTCGCGGCTGTTCCGGCGGCGCATCGGCATATCTCCGTCGGAGTGGCTGCTCCGGTACCGGCTCGGCAAAGCCGCCGCGCTGCTCCGCTCCACCGATCTGAAAATCAAGGAGATCGCCCTCTCGGTCGGCTTTTCCGACCCGCTCTATTTCACGCGGCGCTTCACCTCGCTCTGCGGCGTCACGCCGAGCGCTTACCGCGAAGACGCCGTGCAGACGTCAGACCCGATCGGCACAGACGTCAGACCCGATTCAGATATTTTTTCATCGTGAAGATGTTCCTGCCGTTCTCACGGCGGTAGCAGACCTCGTTCATGCTCTTTTTGACCATGAAAATGCCCAGCCCGCCGACCGCGCGGTCGTCTGCCGACAGCGTGATGTCGGGGTCCTCCTTCGCCAGCGGATCGAACGGAACGCCGTCGTCGGCAAGCTCGATGGAAACGACGCCGCCCTCGCCGTCGACCGTCAGCGTGACTTCGCCGCCTTCGCCGTCGTAGGCGTAGCGGGCGACGTTGACGAACATCTCCTCCACGCAGACCGAGACCTGCATCATCGCCTTCATCGGGCAGCCGACCGCTTCCAGCGTTTCTTCCACGAACGCGAGCGCGTCGGACAGCGCCTCCTCCGAGGCGGGAAAACATTTCCGAATCATGTTTTTTCCTTCTTCCTTCCTGTTCAGACGCCGGCGTCCGCCGGGTCGGACGGATGATAATCGAACAGCAGCATCGTCATATCGTCGAACTGCTCGGCGTCGCCGACGAAAGCGTCGACGTCGGCGCGTAATCCGTCCAGCGTTTCGCGCACGCCGTCTCCGGCATGAGCGTTCAGGTAGTCTTTCAGACGTTTCTCGCCGTACAGCTGCTCCGAAGCGTCCGTCGCCTCGGTCACGCCGTCGGTGTAGAGGAACAGCCGGTCGCCCGGTTTCAGCGTCAGCTCGGTCTGACGGTATTTCATGCCCTCCATGCCCGCCAGCACAAAGCCCGCGCGCAGCTTCAGGTACTCATAGCCGTCCGCGCCGGACTTCACGAGCGGCGGATTGTGTCCCGCGTTGACGACGGTCATCTGTCCGTCGCGCAGGTCGATGAACGCCATCCACGCCGTGACGAACATCTCGATCCGGTTGCTCTCGCAGAGGATCTCGTTCACTCTGGTGAACACCTCGGCGGGAGACATTCCCATCTGCGCGTGATTCTTGATGAGGATCTTGGCAATGACCATGTAAAGCGCCGCCGGAACGCCCTTGCCCGATACGTCGGCGATGACCAGCGCCAGATGATGCTCGTCGGTCATGAAGAAATCGTACAGATCTCCTCCGACCTCCCGCGCAGGGTCCATCGCGGCGTACAGATCGAATTCCTTCCGTTCCGGGAAAGGCGGGAAGGTGTTCGGCAGCATATTCGCCTGGATCGCGGTCGCCAGATTCAGCTCCGCGTCGACGCGCTGTTTCTCCTCCGTGATCTTTCCGAGCGAAGTGAAGTAGTCGAACGTCCGCTCCTCCATGTTGTCGATGACGAACGCAAGCGCCCCCAGCTCGTCTTGATACTGGATCGAATCGGACAGCGGATGCTCGGCGAGCGTATTTTCCGCCGCGAAACGTTCCGCCTCCCGGCTGATCGCCGTGATCGGTCTGAGAAGTCTTCTGCGGAGGAATCCGAACCATCCGGCAGAGGACAGCACGATCAGCACGACCGATGTAATGACGATCGAACGGATATACCGTCCGCGCGCCCTCGCAAGATAGTCCATCTGCTTCTGCACGCCGAGCACGCCCTTCACCGCGCCGTTCCCGTCGCGCAGCGAAAGCATCGCCGTGATATGATACCCCGTTTCGATGCTGCCATGATTCTGAACGACGAACGCTTCGTCGAGATCTTCCGTGTAAAGGCGGCGGCAGCAGTCCTGATACGGCGTGTATTCGCCCGTGCTGACGTCCATCCGGTATCCGACCGGGAATTCACTGAACGCGCTGTTCCGGTTGACCGTCTCGATCAGGTATTCGAGCGTTTCAAAACGGTCGTCGACCGCCCGCACGACGTAGATGAATTCGGTGTCCATATTGTCGCACAGACGCTGAAAGCCTTCGTGCGCGGCAAGATATTCCGGCGACGTGCCGCCGCTCGTCAGATAGCCCTCCAGATCGTCCGGGTCGATGAGGGATGCCGCTTCCTTTGCGATGGAGCGGGCGGTATCCTGATACTGCGCGGTCAGCGTGTCGGTAAACTGGATGGTGCCGATGACGTCCGCCGCCGCTCCGAAGATCAGCAGCAGCACGGCGATGCCGAGAAGGACGACGAGCGTCAGCCGTCCCCGTTTCTTTTTCATGTTTTTGACTGTCCTTTCTGTCAGGAACACCGTTCCTGCGGGAATAGTGTTCCCACAGCGGCTTCGTTTCCGCAGCAGCTTCGCTGACGCAGTATTTTCCTGCCGGACGCACGCCCTCACGACGGCGGCTCCGGCTTTTTTGCAGATCAAATTGATCCCGGCGTCAGACCGGACGGTCCGCCGTCCAGACGTCCCGCGCCGCAGGATCGGAGGAACGCCGCCCGACGAGCGTCAGCGGGAGCCGGATGCTCCCGACGTCCTCCGAGCCCTCGACCGCGCGCATGACCGCCTCGCCCGCCTGCTTTCCAAGCTCGGTCTTCGGCACGTGAATGGTCGTGACCGACGGCGTGGTCAGCGCGGAAGCGTCGATGTCGTCGAATCCGATCAGCGCCGCGTCCTCCGGGATCCGCAGTCCATGCCGTTCCATCGCCTTCATCGCGCCGATGGCGGACAGATCGTTCGCCGCGAACAGTCCGTCGAAGCGCCGTCCGTCCCGGAGAAGCTCCTCCGCCGCGGCATATCCGCCCTCCAGCGTAAATCCGCCGTCGCCGACGCGGTTTTCGTCAAACGGGACGCCCGCCTCGGCAAGTCCTTCCCGGAAACCTTCGTACCGGTCCCGCGACCACGGCGCGGCGCGCAGTCCGTAGATATGCGCCGGACGCTTCACGCCCTTTGCCGCCAGATGCTCCGCCGCGAGCCGTCCGCCGAGCCTGTTGTCCGCCCAGACGCTGGTCAGACCGAACGGGGTCAGATCGCGTTCGAGCGCGATGACCGGGACCTTCTTCTTTCCGTGCGTCAGACCGGTCAGCGAGCGCAGAAAATCTTCCTTCTCGCTGACCGAATCGAGAATGATCCCGTCCGCGCGCCCTGCCAGAAGCGTGCGGATGTATTTTTCCTCGACCGCTTCGTTGAAGCCGGTCGAATAGAAATTGATGATATACCCGTTTTCCCCGAGTACCCTGCTGAGTCCCCGGATGACCGCCGGAAAGAACGCGCTGTCGATCGACGGCACGATCAGTCCGATGACATGGGAATGATTGGTTTTGAGACTGCTCGCGGCAGGGTCTGGACTGTAACCGAGCCGTGCGGCGGCTTCGTCGATCTTCCGTCTGGTCTCGTCCGAGACCTTGTTCTTCCCCGTCAATGCGTTTGAGACGGAGGCAATCGAAACGCCCGCTTCCCGCGCGACGTCCCAGATCGTGGCTTTCATATGCACTGTCCTGTTTCCGACAGACGGGTTCCGTCCGCCGGATGTTCCTTTTTCTTTTCGGAGAGAGACGGCGCGTCAGAAGCTCCGTCTGCGTGTTCTCCCTTTTCCGCCGTTTTGTCTTTCGGCATGAAGCGGCGGACAAAACGATATTTATTAAACGATATTTGTATTATTATACCACACCGGCGCGCGCATTGCAACCCTCGCGTGATATGGCAGAATAACCAAATCCGCGCGGCTCAATTTGGCAGATGTCCTACTTGACAAACCGTGCGGCGCAGAGTATAATGAAAAATAGATTGTAAAACGTTTTACCATTTCATATCCCATCCGAAAAGGAGTCGATCATCATGACAGCAGCAGAACTGAAACGGTTTCTTTGCGAACAGAACGGCGTTCTCCGCCTGACGCCCACCTGGGTCCCGCGTTCCTTCTGCCGCCCCGGCAGACGCATCCGTCTGCATCCGGACGATTATTACGCCCTCGGCGCAGAACGCGGAGGGATCGACGAGCGCTGGTTCTCGTCTGCCACGCACGCCGACAACGGTCCCGGCACGCCGGAGGACGAGGGGCTTTCCTACATCGCGCTGAACGCCGACGCTTCCGAAAAGCTCCTGTTACGTGACGCGGTCTCCCTGCTCGGCGCGGACCTCATCGGCGAAGCGCTCTGGGAGAAATACCACGGCTGGTCGATGTTCTCGAAATTCTTTGACAACCTCGGTCCGCTTCCGCATCACATCCATCACCGCGACGAACACGCCGCGCGCGTCGGCTGCAAGGGAAAGCCCGAAATGTACTTCTTCCCGTCGCAGGTCAACAATCATCCCGGCGAGTTCGGCTTCACCTTCCTCGGTCTGACCCCCGACACGACGAAGGAACAGATCCGCGCGTCGCTCGCGTCCTTCTCCAAGGGAGACAACCGTCTGACCGACCTGTCGCAGGCTTACGCGCTGACGCTCGACACCGGCTGGGACATTCCGCCCGGACTGCTTCACGCGCCCGGCAGTCTCTGCACCTATGAACCGCAGTTCGCGTCCGACGTCTACGCCATGTATCAGTCGGTGCTGCCCGGCGGTCAGTGCGTATCGGAGGACCTTCTGTGGAAGGACTGCCCGCCGGAGGAAAGAGGGAACGTCGATTACCTCGTCGACGTGATCGACTGGGAGCTGAACACCGACCCCGATCTGCATAAGAACCGTTTCATGAAGCCGATCCCCGTGCGGAACGCGGGCGAAATGGAGAAAGCGGGCTGTTTTGAAGAATGGATCTGCTACAAATGTCCGGTCGTTTCGGCAAAGCGGCTCTCCGTGCGTCCCGGAAAGACCGTCGTCATCCGCGACGGCGCGGCATACGGTTTCATCGCCGTGCAGGGAAAGGGCAGCGTCAACGGTCACGCGATCGAAACGCCGGCGCTGATCCGCTACGGTCAGGCGACGAACGACGAATTCTTCGTCAGCCACGGCGCGGCGGTCTCCGGCGTGGTGATCGAAAACACCTCGTCCTGCGAAGACCTCGTGCTGCTCAAGCATTTCTCCGACAATCCCGACCTGCCGAAATTCTGAGGATATCTTGCCAAACAGCGAAACCTGTGCTATAATCACAGAAAGGGCAGCTCCGTCTCACGCTGCCCGCAAGGAGGAACGTCAAATGGAAAACACGAAGAAATGGTTCTCCGACTGCTATCGGAGAAATCTGGTCGATATGCACATCGAGGACTGGAACGACGAATTCCTGTCGAAATTCAGCCCCGAAGCCTATGTCGCCAATCTGAAAAAGGCGCATATCCAGACGCCGATGCTTTATTTGCAGTCCCACGTCGGTCACTGTTATTTCCCGACGAAGGTCGGACATATGCACCGCGCGCTCACCGGACGCGAGGGCCTGATGAAGCGGCTGGTCGATCTCTGCCACGCCGAGGGAATGCACGTCGTCGGCTATTACAGCCTGATCTACAACACCGTCGAGGAGGATCGTCACCCCGAATGGCGGCTTGTTGCCGGCGCGGACAGACTCTCCGCCCGTCAGCGCGGAGGGCGCTACGGTCACTGCTGCCCGAACAATCCCGAATACCGCGCGTTCGTTCTGGCGCAGATCAGGGAAATGGCGGAATACTTCACGCTCGACGGAATGTTCTACGACATGACCTTCTGGCCGAACATCTGCTGCTGCGACTCCTGCATGAAACGGTACAAGGAGGAGACCGGACGCGACAGCTTCCCGGCGGTCAACTGGACCGACCCCGACTGGCTTGCGTTTCAGGCGCTGCGCGTGAAGTGGCTCGGCGAGTTCGCCAAGCTCGTCACCGACGAAACGAAACGTCTTATCCCCGGCTGCTCGGTCGAGCACAACTACGCCAACGCGGTCGCCAGCCCGTCCTGCCTGTGCGGTTCGAGCGAGATCGTCAACGAATCCTGCGATTTCGCGGGCGGCGACCTGTACGGCGACCTGTACAACCACTCGTTCACCGCGAAATATTATTACAACGTCACGAAGAATCAGCCGTTTGAATACATGACCTGCCGCTGCGACCGCTCGCTCGGCGCGCACACGAACTCGAAGTCCGAGGAAGCGCTCGCCGTCGAAGTCATGCTGACCACCGCCAACCACGGCGCGTCCTTCATCATCGACGCCATCGACCCGGTCGGCACGCTCGACTCCCGCGTCTACGACCGTATCGGAAAGGTCTTCGAGCGTCAGATGCCCTACGAGAAGTATTTCTCCGGCGACCTGATCCAGGACGTCGGCGTATACTACTCGACGCTCGGACGCTTCAACAGCCGCGGTCAGAAGTTCGACAACAAGACCTGCTCGGTCAACCTGACCCGCACGCTGATCGAGGAAAACGTCCCGGTCGGCGTCACATCGAACGCCGGGACCGGAAAGCTCTCCTCCTACCGCTTTGTCTTCGCGCCGCAGATCGCCGGGATCTCCGACGAAAACCGCGCGGACCTTGTAAACTATGTGAAGAACGGCGGACTTCTCTACGTCTCCGGTGCGGAGGACGAAAAGCTGCTCGATGAGCTTCTCGGCGCAAAGCTCGTCCGTTACACCGAGGAAAACGCGGTCTATCTCGCGCCGACCGCCGCCGGTCAGCCTTATTTCGGTGAATTCAACCCGGATTATCCGATCCCGACCGACGCGAGCCTGCCGGTCATCGAGGTGAAGGACGCCGAAACGCTCGCCGTCATGAAGCTGCCGTACACCAAGCCGACCGAGCGCCGCTTCGCGTCCATCCACTCGAATCCGCCCGGTATCCTGACCGATCTGCCCGGCGTCATCACGAAGAAGCTCGGCAAGGGGCGCGTCGTCTGGTCGGCGGCTCCGATCGAGAACGACCCGCGCCGCTCGCATCGGAAGCTCATCATGGCGCTGATGAACGCTTATCTTGACCGGAACAGTCTGAGCGTGCTGTCGGATGCGCCGCGTCAGGTGGAGCTGGTCTCGTTCCGCCGTCCGGACGATCTGCTGATCAGCGCGGTCGATCTTCTCTGCACCGACGAGCTGCTGCCCATCCGCGATTTCACGGTCTCGATGGCGGTGGACAGAATGCCGTCCCGCGTCATCCGTCTCGGCGGACGCGACACATCCGACCGCGACCTTGCGTTCCGGTACGAAAACGGGAGAGTACGCTTCGATGTGAACGGGCTCGTGATGTTCGATATGTTCCGCATCGTTTTCTGAATATTCCCCCTGCATCTGCCCGGAGCGCTTTCAGGCGCTCCGGGTCAGCCGAAACCGGCAGTCTGCCCTTCCGGCTTCCTTTGTCATACCCCGCATTTCCTTATTTTCCCTTAAATGTTAATTTTTATAAATTTTCACAAGGAGGTTCCCATGAAAAAAACGACTTCGCAGCGTACTGCTGTTATCCTTCTTCTCTCGTCCCTTCTGCTGTCGGCTGCCTGCGGTTCGGCAGAAACGCCGTCCGGCACACAGGTTTCCCCTGACGTCACTCAGACGGAACCGGTCACGGAAACCGAAGCGCTTCCCGATCTTTCGCCCCGTGATTTCGGAGGGAAGACCTTCCACATCCTCGCTTCGCACTGGGGGAGCTACTCGCCGCTTGATTACGTCGATATCGTCGTGGAGGAACAGAACGGCGACGCGCTGAACGACGCAGCCTTCCGCAGAAATACCAATATGGAAGAAAAATACAACTGCAAGGTCGAGCTGACGCAGGTATCCGGCGCGGCGGAATGCCTGACCCGTCTTCAGCAGACCGTACAGGCGGGAGATGACGCCTATGCCGTCTGCTTCATGCGCGGCACAAACATTGCCGCTGCCATCACGTCGGGTTATCTCGTTGATCTCTCGGCCATGCCGCACATCAACCCGGACAAGCCATGGTGGGACAGCAGCTCGCTGGCGGCGCTGACCGTCGGAGACAAAAACTACGCGATCCTCGGCGACACGACCACCAACCACATGAACTCCGTCTGGACGGTCTGCTTCAACAAAAAACTCATCCGGGACTATAAGCTGGAGGACCCCTACGAGCTGGTCGAGAGCGGGAAATGGACTTTCGACAAGGCAGTCGAAATGAGCAAGACCATCGCGCGCGACCTGAACGGCGACTCCAAAATGGATGCGAACGACCTCTGGGGCATCAACCACACGAACGACACCGTGATCGGTATCCTGAATGCCTGCGGCGTGACGCTCGGTCAGATCAACGATAAAGGCAGGGCGGAGATCACCGTGGATTCCGCCCGCAATGTCGAACGCATCGCCGACATTTACACCAAGCTGTTCAACGAGCAGTACGCGATGGACACGCTCAGCCGCGATGTCATGAAGGCAAAGGACTCGGACGGCGACTACTTCAAGGAGGATAAGGTGCTGTTCCTCTTTACGGCTACTCACCTCGTCTGGCAGCTTCGTCAGATGGAGGTCGATTTCGGAATGCTCCCTTACCCGAAATACACGGAAAACGAAGATTATCATTCGTCCACGGCGGGCATCTTCCTGTCACTGACCACGGTTCCCGCGTCGAATCAAAACCTTGACGACACCGGCTATTTCCTTGAAGCGTATGCCTATGAGGGCTGGAAGCTGCTCCGTCCCGCTTTCTATGAAAACGTTCTCAAGGGCAAGCTCGCCCGCGACACGGAATCCGAGTCGGTGCTGGATACGCTGTACGGCTCGCTCAGCTATGACGCCGGCAACATTTTCAACTTCGGCAATCTGACCAGCAATCTCGCAAATATGTCGAAAACGCGCGATACCAATATCACCTCCTTCCTTGCTTCCAATCTTCCCGCAGTAAAGGAAGCCGCCGCAAAATTCAACGGGGACTGATGATCCGCTCTCTCCATCCCCTTTCCGCCCGCGCCGCAAGGCGCGGGCTTTGTGCCGCA
>JAZRXB010000143.1:0-2945 GCA_045600005.1 Eubacteriales bacterium
CTACATCGACGGGAAGGAGCATGGACGGGTGAAGGGGCTCGTGTCGAAACGCCCGGAATTCATCCTCATCACGACCGAGCCGGGCGGCTACCGCGGCGACGCACGGCGCGCGTCAGCGGGCGCGTATGCGGCGCTGGGCGACACGTTCGTCGTCGATTACGTGCGCGTGTTCGACCGGATCTGATCTCATGACCGGAGGGGACGAAATATTTTCGTCTCCTCCGGTCTTCTTGACTTTCCCCGGAAATTGTGGTAGAATAGAGAAGGGAAACGGCGCTTCATGCCCTCACATCCCCATATATAATAATGAAGGAAACTTTCAACCGGGAAGGTGTTCATAGATGAAAATCCTGCTGATCTCCGACATTCACGCGAACATCGACGCGCTTCATGCGCTCGACGACGCAGAAAAAAATTACGACGCGATCCTCTGCGCGGGCGATTTCGTGGACTGGGGCTTCTTCCCGCACGAGACCATCGCGTGGTTTTCCGAACGCGCGTCGATCCTGACGGCGGTGCAGGGCAACCACGACCGCCATCTTCTGCAGCTTTACCGCGAAAACGTCCGCGAACCGTTCGGCGCGGAGACGACCTATGCATCGTGGTGCCGCAATCGCATGACGGAGGACGACTTCGCTTTTCTGGACGCGCTTCCGGCCGAAACGACCGTTTCGCTCGACGGCTGCTCGTATTACATGACCCATTTCTGCGGCGAGGAGGCGCAGCTCGACCGCGCGGCGGAGATCATGAGCGCGTACAAATCGCAGACGCTGTTCGACCGGGTGTGGAGTGAAAAGGCGGCAGAGCTGCCCGGAAAGCGGCGGATCGTCTACGGGCATTCGCACGAATGCTGGATGCACCTCGTCCGGCGGGACGCGCTTTTCCTGAATCCCGGCAGTCTCAGCTACCGCAAGGGCGAGGACCGGTCGGAGCCGGGCGGCGACTACATCGTTCTCATCGACGGCGAGCCGGTCATGCGGCACATCGACTACCCGACCGCGAACGTCCGCCGTCTCATCGCGTCGTCCGCGTTCTCCGACAAGGTCAAGCGGACCGGGCGCGACCAGAGCGGCTCGCGCATCGACCCGGACGAAGCCTGAATTTCCCGAAGGGAGCGGAGGAAATGCCCGGAAAGACGAGCATCCGTTTACAGGCGCACCGCGGCGCGGCGGTTCCTGCGCGCGGCGTCCGGGAGATCGACACGGAAGAACGGTTGTCGGAAAATTCCCCCTATCGTCCTGATCGGATCGAAACGACCGGAGGCAAACGACCGTAAAAAAACTGTTAATTCAGGTGTGAAACGGTTGACGGACGGCGGAAAATGTGGTATCATGAAGAAAAAAACAGGGGGTATCTTATGTTAAAACTGACGCTCGCGCCGTATATTGCCGCGCTGACCGGGACGCTTCCGAACGGCGTTTCCGCCGCGACCGGCGACAACACGCTTTTATGGATCGGACTGATGGCGGGCGCCGTCGTTCTGCTGATCCTTATGAAGGTGTTCGGAAAGAAAAAGAAGTGACCCGCACCTTGACTGCACAGGAGACTGACTGTTATGATCGAAAACAAAAACATCGTTCTGACCGGCGCCGGTTCGGGTATCGGTCTTGAAGTCCTGAAGCTGCTCATGAAGGGCAAAGGCAACCGCATCCTCGCCGCCGCGCTCGACGTGTCGGCGATCCGCGGCATTTCGCCGAACGTGCTGGCGATGAAGTGCGACATCAGCTCGAAAGCGGGCGTTGACCGGCTGTTTGACGCCGCTGAGCAGGTTTTTCAGGGAAAAATTGACATTTTTTACGCGAATGCGGGCTTTGCCTACATCGAAAACTATGATTACGCCGACTGGGACCGCGTGGAGCGGATGTTCCGCACGAACACGGTCTCGCCGATGTACGCTTACGGGCGCTATCTGAAACACCTTGACGGACGCGACGGCTCGTTCGCGGTGACGGTCAGCGCCATCGGGCGCATGGCGATGCCCGGCTACACGGTCTATTCCGCGTCGAAGTACGCGCTGGTCGGCTTCGAGGAAGGACTGCGGTTCGAGCTGCCGCCGAACGTGAAGCTCACCTGCGTTTATCCGGTCGCCACGAACACGAACTTTTTCAGGGCGGGCGGCGGAGACGGCGAAGGCTTTCTGCGTCCGTTCCCGGTGCAGGAGCCGTCGGTCGTCGCGAAAAAGGTCGTCGACGCGATCGAAAAAGGGAAGCGCGACGTTTCGCCCTGCGTCCTGTTCGGTGTGTCGCGCGTGCTGATGGCGGTCTGTCCGCCGGTGAAAACGATCTATCTGGGCATCGAAAAAAAGAAATTCGAGCATAACAAAAAGCTCGCCGAATCCGCAAAAGAGGGAGAATAAGCGACATGACCCGTACTGCCGATGAAATCCACGCGCTCGTCGAAGCGCAGAAGGAATATTTCCGCACGGGCGAAACGCTCGACGTTTCGTTCCGTCTCGAACAGCTCGAAAAATTAAAGGAAGCCGTCAAAAGGAACGAAAAGAAGCTGACCGCCGCGCTCGCCGCCGATCTCGGCAGAAGCGAGGTCGAGGGCTATCTCTGCGACGTCGGGATGCTGATCCTTGAGATCAACGAGACCATCCGCGGTCTGAGACGCTGGGCGAAGCCCGAGCTTCATTACAGCGGCGCCGCCGCGTTTCCGAGCGTCACGACGCGGGTCTACAAAATGCCCTACGGCACGGCGCTGATCATCAGCCCGTTCAACTTCCCGGTGCTGCTCTGTCTGGGCGTGCTGATCCCGGCGATCGCGGGCGGCAACACCGCCGTTCTCAAGGTCAGCTCCAAGTCGCCCGCCTGCTCGCGCGCGACGGCGGAGCTGGTCGCCGAGACCTTCCCGGAGAAATATATCACGGTCGTGGAGGGCGGACACGACGTCGCCGACCTCTGTCTCGCCGAAAGATTCGACAAAATCTTCTACACCGGCTCGCC
>JAZRXB010000144.1:0-10303 GCA_045600005.1 Eubacteriales bacterium
TGTCAGACGGGCGCATCCCTTCGGCTGATGCGAAAAAGGAGGATTTTCACAGAAAGTCTTGACAGAACCGTCCCGCTGTGGTAAACTGAAATAAAACATTGATCGTTCAGATCGGAGGAAAATACTATGACGCCGCTTGAAAATATTCAGAATATCGTCGCCGCATGGCAGCCGTCCATGAGATGGGACGAAAAGGAACCGATCGAAGCATGGCAGACCCGCGCCAGAGCAAAGCTCAGCGAACTGCTCGGCATGGACTATATGGTTCCCGCCGAAAAAAAGGTCGAGATCGAATTCGATAGACCCGGAGACGAGTACCGCGAGATCCGCTTCCGCTTCCAGAGCGAGCCGGGCTACTTCGTCCCCTGCCATATGATCATCCCGAACGACGCCGTGTTCCCCATGCCCACTGTGATCTGTATGCAGGGTCACAGCAAGGGAATGCACATCACCCTCGGACGAACCAAATACCCTGGCGAGCAGATCGCAGGCGACCGCGATTTCGCACCGCGTGCCATTAAGGAAGGCTTCATCGCCATCGCGCTCGAACAGCGTAACTTCGGCGAGTGCGGCGGAAGCGAAAAGGGGCCGCAGTGCCTCCTGCCTTCGCTGACAAATCTCCTCGTAGGACGCACCACCATCGGCGAGCGCGTCTGGGACGTCATGCGCTGCGTCGACGTGCTGCTTGACGACTTCAAAGCCTTCGCAAAGCCGGATGAGCTGTATGTCCTTGGCAATTCGGGCGGCGGGACCTGCTCGGTTTACGCCGGTGCGCTCGAAACCAGACTTGCAGGAAGCATTCCGTCCTGCGCGGTCTCGTCCTACGCCGCTTCCATCGGCGCGATGAGCCACTGCGCATGCAACTACGTGCCGAATATCCTGCGCTATTTCGATATGAGCGAACTGCTCGCCATGACCGCGCCGCGCAAGCTCGTCGTCGTCACCGGCGAACATGATAACATCTTCCCGGTCACGGAAGCGAAGGAAATGGTCGCTGTCGGCAAAAAGGCTTACGACGCTTACGGCGCGTCCGATAAGATCGCACAGGTCATCGGTGAGGAAGGACACCGCTTCTACGCCGATATTGCCTGGAGCGCTCTGAAGAAAATGAACTGACCCCTGTTCCGACGAAGCCGCCGGACGGCGGCGCGTCTGCCTGTTACGGGCGGACGCGCCGCTTTTTTCGTCTGTTCCGGCAGTTTTTCTGAAAGAAAATCCGCTTTCCCTGCACTATCTGATCGAAAGGAGATGAGAGCATGGAGAAAACGACCGCGGAAATGCTGACGGTCTTCGCTGCGGAGTATCCGGAAAAGCTGTTCTATTTTTCCCTGAAAAAGACCGGAGACGTCCGCGAGGCGGAGGATCTTGCGTCCGAGATCGCCGAGTGCGTCCTCGCCGCGCTGAAAAGGGGGACCGCACCGGCAAAATTTCCCGCGTGGGTCTGGAAGATCGCACATAACCGTTACAGCCGCTGGGCAGAGAAAAAACACTGCCGCTCGGAACGTGAAGCCTTCACCGGCGAAGCCTTTTTCGACGATGAACCGGCGGCGGAGGAAACGGCGGAGGCGGATGTTCTTCACACAGAGGAGCTGACGCTGATGCGGCGCGAGCTTGCCTTCGCGTCGGAGGCGTACCGGAAGATCCTCGTCGCGTATTACTTCGAGGACCGGAGCGTCCGCGAGATCGCTTCTCTGCTCGGTCTCCCGGAGGGAACGGTGACGACACGTCTTCACCGCGCCCGGAAAAATCTGAAAGAGGGTATGGGTATGTCAAGAGAATTCGGCGTGAGGAGCTACCGGCCGGAAAACGTGAGCTTCGCGGCGAGCGGGGAACAGCCGAGCGGTCTGCCGTGGAAGGCGGTGCAGCGCAGGATCCCGAAAAACATCCTGCTGGCGGCGGACAACAATCCGATGACGGTCGAAGAGCTCGCCGTCGAGCTGGGCGTCGCGTCGCCCTACATGGAGGAGGAAGCAGACCTGCTCGTGAAGGCGACGCTTCTCCGAAAGGAAAAGGACCGCTATGTCACGAACTTCTTCATTGAAGACGCGGAGTGCCAGCAGAAACAGTACGAGGCGCTCCGCCGCAGCTCGGACAGCCGCAGCGTGGTCGCCGACCGCATCGCCGACGACCTCATTCCCGCCGTGCGGAAATTCGCCGCCGTGCCGGAAAACATGAGCGGCGGGGAACTCAAATGGTGGCTGCTGTTCAGGCTGCTGGACGTTGCCATTGAGCGCGTGTACGGCAGCGCGATGCAGCTCGACGCGCGCGAAAACGGCGAGAGTTGGGGCTTTGTCGGCTATGAGATCACGAAGCTGCCGGAATACTGCGTGTCCGGCGACAACGGGAACGGCGACGCCGCAGGAAATATTCTTTTCCGGACGTATAAGATCGGCGACTGGGGACTGTGGGACCGCGCGGGCGAAATGAACTACGCAGAGGTCATTCTGACGGCGAATATGCTTCGTTCCGGACGGCGGTACGACGACCTCGGAGAGATGGAAAAGGAGGTCTTGAAGGGGATCGACGGGAGATTCGCTCATCTTGACGCGGACGGAAGGCTGTGCGCGGATATCCCGGTCTTCACGAAAGCAGGGCTGGAAGGTCTGGAACAGGCTGTCGAAGCGCACCCGGATTTCGGGCTTCTGACAGCGGACATTGCCGCTGCGTTCGGCGAGGTGAAGGACATTCTGTCCGGGATCCGAACGAAGGCTCTGCACCGGAATCTGCCCTATTACGCGGCGATGCGGCTGTTCGATATCCGGATGATGACGGCGCGCGCCGAGGTGAAGGCGGGACGGCTGACCGTGCCGTCCGACCCAGCGCACAGCCGTATCGCCATGTGTCTTGTGATCGGTGAATAAAATCGGTGAAACCGCAGCGCGCCTGCGGTTTCACCTTTTTTCGTATCGTCCGCCGCTGTCAGAAGATATCTGCTTTGAAAATCAGCGGCGCAAATTGTGTCCGTTTCATTAAATTTCCGCATATATCTTGAATCCCCGTCGAAAATGTGCTACAATATAATTCGTATGACCGGTTCGCAGGAACCGAAAGAAAGGAAAATCGGACTTATGCGGGAAGATCAGCTTCTGGAATGCGGCATCATCGTCAACACGCACGGCGTCAAGGGCGCGTGCAAAATCGAATCGTGGTGCGATTCGCCGGAGGTGCTGTGCGGCATCGGAACGCTTTATTATAAGAAGAAGGACGAATTCGTCCCGCTGACTGTGAAGCAGGCGTCCGTCCACAAAAACCACGCGCTCGTCTATTTCGAGGGCGTCGATTCCATCGAGGACGCGCAGCTTCTCAAAAACCGCGTCGTCTATGCCGACCGGGACGAGATCCCGCTCGACGAGGATCGCGTATTCATCGCCGATATGATCGGGCTTCCCGTTTTCGATCAGAACACCGGGAAAAAGCTCGGCGTGCTGGAGGACGTGATCGAAAGCCCCGGCTCCGACCTGCTCAGCGTCCGCACGGACGGCGGCAGGGAAGTCCTTGTCCCCGCCGTCAACGCTTTTCTCGATCACATCATGACCGAAGGGGACGGAAAGGGCGTCTGGCTGACGCCGATCCCCGGTTTTTTCGATGAGGACGCCGAAGTGATCCCGAAGGAAGCCGACGATGAGATTTGACATCATGACCCTTTTCCCCGAAATGGTGGACGCCGTGCTTGGCTCCAGCATCATCGGGAGAGCGCAGAGCGGCGGCTTTGTCGAGATCCATACGCATAACATCCGCGATTATTCGACCGACAAGCATCACCGCGTCGACGATACGCCTTACGGCGGCGGCATGGGAATGCTCATGAGCCCCGTCCCGATCTGCGCCTGCTATGACGCGGTGGTCGCCATGCAGAAGGAAGCCGACGAGGCGCGTGAAACGCCGGTGAAGCGCCGCGTCATCTATCTGTCTCCGCGCGGAAAGGTCCTGACACAGCGGAAAGCCTATGAGCTGACCGGGTACGACAATCTTATCCTGCTCTGCGGTCACTACGAGGGGATCGACGAGCGCGCCGTGGAGGAGATCGTCGACGAGGAGCTTTCCATCGGCGACTACGTGCTGACCGGCGGCGAGCTGCCCGCCTGCGTGCTGGTCGACTGCGTGTCGCGTATGCTCGACGGCGTGTTGGCAAATGAAGACTGCTGGCGCGGCGAAAGCATCGCGTCGGGACTTCTTGAATATCCGCAGTACACCCGCCCCGTCGAATTCCGGGGCAGAAAGGTCCCGGAGGTCCTGCTTTCGGGACATCACGCCAATATCGAAAAGTGGCGGCGGGAGGAATCGGTCCGGCTGACGCTCGAAAAACGTCCCGATCTGCTCGGCGGACGAGGCGTCGGTCTCGACCCGTCGGACGGCGGCACTGCGCCGCGTCCCCAAAACGCTCCGACACAGAAGACCGCTCAGACTGAATCATGAAAAATAACCAGATATCCGGGAACAATTCCGGAAAGAAAGCCGTCAAAACGGTAGCGGTCATGATGGGCGCGACCGTCATCGCCAAGCTGCTCGGAATGCTCCGCAGCGCTTTGCAGGCGAGCGCCTACGGGACCACTCCCGCCGCCAACGCCTTCACCGCCGCGTCCAAGCTGCCGCTTGCGTTCTTCGACCTGTTTCTTGCGGCGGCGGTCATGGGCTGCTTCATCCCGGTATATAACGGCTTTTCCGACGGCGAAGGGAAGCGCGATACCGAAAGCGCCGACCGCTTCGCCTGCCTTTTTCTCACCTTTATCTCCATCCTGTGCGGACTGCTCGCGCTCTGCGGCATCGTGTTCGCAGAGCCGTTCATCCGGCTGATCGCCGGAAAGCTGGACGACGGAACGCTGGCGCTCGCGGTGACGCTGACGCGCATCATGTTCCCGCTGGTCATCTTCACCGGCGCGGCGTACACGCTGGTCGGCGTACTCCAATCGAAGGGCTCGTTCATCGCGCCCGCGCTCATCAGCGCCGTTTCCAATGCGGGCGTCGTGCTGTATCTTCTGCTGTTCGACGGACTGCTCGGCGAGCGCGGCATCTACGGGCTGGCGGCGGCGTATCTGCTGTCATGGCTCGTGCAGCTTCTGACGCTGATCCTTCCGCTGAAAAGGACCGGCTTCCGGTTCCGCGCGGTCTTCGCGTTCCGCGACCCGGCGCTGAAAAAGGCGCTGAAGATGGCGCCGCCGATCATGATCGGTTCGTGGCTGACGCCCGCCGGAACGCTGCTCGGACAGTTCTTCGCGTCGCGCACCGCCGTTCCGGGCGCGGCGACGATGTTCGACTGCGCGAACAATGTCTATATCATCATTGCCGGCACGCTGACGTACAGCATCTGCAATTACACCTTTCCCAAGATCGCGCGGCTCTCGGCGGAGGGCGACGCGAAGGGCTTTGCGGATATGGTGCGGAGCGGCATCCGGTCGGCGCTCTGTATCGTGCTGCCGTTCATGGCGGCGGCGATGGTGCTGTACGGAGAGGGCGTTTCCATCCTCTACCGGCGCGGCGAATTCACGCCGGACGACGCTTACCATACGGCGAAGGCGCTGTGGTTCATCCTGCCCGCCATGCCGTTCTTCTGCGTGACCGAGCTGTTTTCGCGCGTGTTCTACTCGATGAAGCAGGTGCGTGTGCCGATGATCGCGGCGCTCTGCGGCGTGGGTGCGAATCTGCTGTCGGGAGTGTTCCTTACCCGATTCGCATCGCTCGAAGTGGGCGCGGTCGGCGCGGCGAACGCCGTCGGACAGGCGGTCTACGCGCTGGTTCTGCTGGCGTTCGCGGCAAACCGCATGAAAGGCGTCTTCACGAAGGAGCTGGCGGTCGATTTTGCGAAGATCCTTATCGGTTCGGCGCTGGTCTTCGCGCTCTGCACGATTCTTCACGCTGTTCTCGGCACAAACCCCTATGAAGCGTCCTTCTTCTCGAATCTGGTCCGCGCGGCGGCGGTATTCGCTCCGTCCGCGGCTGTGTATCTCGTTTATATGAAGCTCGTGAAGCTGAGCTTCTGAGCGAGCCGTGCGCAGTCCCCCGGCATTCCCGCGCCGGCATGAAGCAGTGAGACCGGCGAAACGAGTATGCCGCGCGTCGGCTCTCCTTTTGTAATATCCCGGTCCAGCAGATTGTCAATTGCTTCAAGGTAACGAACGTTATAATAAAATCCGTTTTTATGTCGGCTTTGCCGACATAAAAACACCTCTAAGGCGAGCCGGGGCGAGCCCTCGCGCCGATAAGGGGGAGAGTCGCCAAAACAAATTTTGTCGGCTGACAAAACTCTGTTTTGTCGGCGGCGATAAGCGCGAGTACCGATTGTAAAACGAAGTTTTACAATCGACTATAATATCCCGGTTCTGCCGGAGATCAACACCCTTCGGAGGTGCAGAATTGAACACACAACAGAATCCTTCCCGTTTGCCGGGCGGGCGAATCCGACAGCTCGTTTCGGGTTCGGTCATCATCGGCGCGGTGGAAAAGCTGTCCGCCGTCGTCTGGCGCAAGCTCCAGTCCGGCTTTTTCGGCGGCTTATTCACCGCCTACGACCGGGAAAACGAGCTTGTCTGCCGAAGCGCCGCCGTCACGCGGCTGGAGAGCGCCGACCTTGACGGACGTTTTCTTCACAAAGTCAAGAGCAGATGCGCGAGGGGCTTTGAGGAAAGCACGATCCTCGGCTTTGTCCGCCGTATTCTCGATTCGATGCTTTCGACCTGGCTTAAGGTCTGGGGACTGTTCCTCTTTTCCTTCGCGCTTTACGGCGCGCTGGCGTTCGTTTTCCGGACCTTTTTCATCGAGCGCGGGGAACCGGCTGACGACATCGATTTCGGCGTGATCGTCACGCTCGTGCTGATGGTCATCGCGTCGGTCGCCATGATCGCGTCAAGGCAGACGCTGGCGCAGGCGCTGCTCGGAAGCTCGCTTGCCTGTTTCTTCCTGTTTGACGTGGTGGGCATCCGCCGGGAAGCCCTCGAGGGCAGAAAGGGCGGCGCGGGACGCTTCAACATCGCGTTCATCGCGGGGACCGTGTTCGGCATACTGTCCTTCTTTGTCAAACCGGTCTGGCTGCTGATCGGGATCGCCGTCTGCATCGGGGCGTATCTCGTTCTCATCAGCCCGGAATTCGGCGTGCTGGCGATCCTCACGCTGCTGCCCTTCCTGCCGACGATGGCGCTGGTGGCGGCGGTGATCTACACGGCGTTCTGCTATTTTCTCAAGCTATTATGCGGCAAGCGTTCGATCCGGTTCGATCTGCTTGACGGCGCAGTGCTGATCTTCATGCTGTTCGAGATCTTCGGCGGACTTGTCGCGGTGTCGCACGGGAGCTTCAGACCGATGCTGGTCTATACCGCGTTCATGGCGGGATATTTCCTCGTCGTCAACCTGATCCGCTCGAAGACGTGGCTGAAACGGTGTCTGATCGGCGCGGCGGCTTCCTGCACGGCGGTGGCGGTCTACGGTCTGATGCAGAATTTCCTCGGACTCACCGCGACGACCTGGCAGGATACCTCGATGTTCGGCGATATTTCCGGACGGGTCGTTTCGACCTTTGAAAATCCGAACGTGCTGGCGGAATACCTCATCATGTGTCTGCCGCTCATGGCGTCCCTGTTCCTCACCGAAAAGGAGAAACGGGCGAAATTCGTATCGGCGGCGGCCTTTGCGCTGACGGCGGGATGTCTTGTCTACACATGGTCGCGCGGCGCGTGGCTCGGGTTCCTGATCGGCATGACGATCTTTCTCATCATGTATTCCCGTCATACGCTGACCGTGCTGTTCTTCGGACTGTTCGCGGTGCCGTTCCTGCCCTTCGTCCTGCCGTCGAGCATCACGGCGCGTTTCCTTTCGATCGGCAATCTCGGCGACAGCTCGACGTCCTACCGCGTCTATATCTGGCGCGGCGTGCTGCGTATGCTCGGCGATTTCTGGTACAGCGGCATCGGGATCGGGACCGATTCGTTCCGGCTGGTCTACCCCCGCTACTCGCTGTCCGGAATCGAGACGGCGCCCCATTCGCATAACCTTTTTTTACAGGTGACGGTGGAACTCGGCGTTTTCGGGCTGATCGTCTTTCTCGCGGTCCTGTTCCTGTACGCGCAGAGCGCGTTCTCCTTCCATCAGAAGGAGAGCCGCCCGACGAAGCTCCTGTCCGCCGGACTGTTCTGCGGGATGCTGGCGGTGCTTGCGCAGGGCGTGACCGACTATATTTGGTACAACTATCGCGTCTTTCTGATGTTCTGGCTGCTGATGGGACTGACCGCCGCCGTGCGCAGGGTTCACGAAGCGACCGCAGAAGAATATAATTTATAAGGAGACCGGCAAATGAGTGAAATCAATCAGACCAGAAAGCACCGCTTCAACGCGGTGGACGCGGTGATCCTCGCGCTGGTGATCATCGTGATCGGAGCGGTCGTCTACCTTGTCGGCGTCAAGGGAAGCGCCGGAAGAGGCGCTGACGGCGTGACGCTTGAATATATCGTGGAATTCCGCATGATCAACGACGAATTCGTCGACAACTTCGTCGTCGGCGACAAGGTGATCGACTCGGTCGCCAAGTATCAGGTCGGCGAGATCGTCGCGGTAAACGCCGTCGGAGCGACCTTCAACGGCACAGACCTCCAGAACGGAAAGCTCGTCATCAGCAACTATCCGGGACATTCCAACGTTCAGATCACGATCCGTGTGCCTGCCGCCGTCAAGACGGACGATATGCGCGGGAACTACTATATGATCGACGACGGATACTGTCTGACGGTCGGCGCGGCAGTCTATCTGCGCACGCCGCATTATGTCGGTCAGGGCTACTGCATCGGCATGAAGGAAACGGAGGCGAAATAAATGGCTGCGAAAAACAACGCGGAAAAGAAAAGGAGCGTCCGGCTCAACATCATCGACTTTCTCATCATCATCGTGCTGCTCGGAGCCGTCGCGGGCATCGCGCTGCGCAGCGGAATCGTCAAGAAGGTGCAGCTCGAAAACAGCATGGAAAAGGCGCGTGTGACGTTCATGATCCAGGACATCGCGGACACCTCCTACGACTATATCCGGATCGGCGATCAGTTCATGAGCACCTCTCATTTCTGTCTGTTCGGCACGCTGGAATCGAAGCAGACCTTCCCTGCCGAGGCGTATATCAACAACGAAAAGGGAGAGATGATCCGCACCTTCTCGGAGAACCACCGCATCGACGTGCGCGGGACCTTCCTCGTCGAGGGGACCTTCACGGACGAGGGCTTCTTACTCGGCGGAACGAATCACATCGCGCCCGGCGCGGCGGTCAGTCTTCAAAGCAGCGACTTCGCCGTGACCATCACGGTGATGGAGATCGAAAAGGCAGAGAAGTAAACGGGAACGTTCCGGCTTCCGTCAGAGACCGAAAGTACCCGAAACGCCGCAATTTGCAGAGAAAAAAATCTGCCGTGCCTGAAAATATATGCAAAAAAACTATTGATTTTAGCGCGGATATTTGATATACTATAAATAGCAGCCTCGGAAAATCCGAGAAGAGGAAGAATAAAACCCGATACGGTGGATATCGTGTTTGTTTCCCCGCAGCTTTGCGGATTTTCGGAGGTAGCCGTCAGTAAATCAGCGCAGCAGCGGGCAGCCGCTCTGTTAAGATGAACAAGGTCCGTTTTTCAGTCGTATTATCTTATAGAAGGAGCGAAGAATTATGATTTCCCGCAGTGTTACGATTCAGAACAATGTCGGTCTCCATGCAAGACCCGCCACTTATTTTATTCAGAAAGCAAACAGCTATCAGAGCTCGATCTGGATCGAGATCGAGGAGAGAAGAATGAACGCAAAGAGCCTTCTCGGCGTTCTCTCCCTGAACATTACCAAGGGCATGACCATTACGCTGTTCGCTGACGGCAGCGACGACGAGGAAGCGCTGAACGGTCTGTGCGAGCTGATCGACACCGGCTTCGCCGAATGATCGCGGAATCTGAATAATCATTGACGAACGGCGGTTGGAGCTTTCAGCCGCCGTCTTTCGTTTCATGTTAGTCGATTGTAAAACTTCGTTTTACAATCGGTACTCGCGCTTATCGCGGCTGACATAATTTATTTTGTCAGCTATCCCCATTTCGGCGCGAGGGCTTGCCTTAGAGGGTTTTTTATGTCGGCAAAGCCGACATAAAAACGGATTTTATTATAACGTTTGTCATCTCTAAGCATTAAGGCAATACCGCACGATTCACGGCTTTCGCCTTGATGACACGCTTGCCTGCATCTTTCCCGTCATACTGTACAAATTTCGTCGGCATAGGAGGTACTATGCCTTCCGGGGTTTGTTTCGTCTGACGGGAAATCTGACGGCGCAATCGCACCATCAGAGCTGTGC
>JAZRXB010000145.1:0-6077 GCA_045600005.1 Eubacteriales bacterium
TCGGGTCGACCCTTGAAACGGTCCCGATCGGCGCGCCGGTATCGGGGCTTTCGGCGGCGCTGTTCCCGGCGCACCCGGCTGCGAGAACGGCGGAAAGAAGGCAAACGGTCGTCATTGTAATAATCTCCTTTTTCATCTGAATGTCACTCCTTGCGGCGGTATTTGGCGGCGGGAGCAAGCCCCCGCCCTGCGATTTGACGGGTACAGGGCGCGGCCGGCGCGGACAGACGCGAAACGGTGCGGACCGGAACGACCGGCGCGAACCGGCGCAAATCTGCGCGGACGGCGTTATCACCCGACGAGTATTCCCGCCGCGATGCTGACCAGCAGCGCACAGGCGGCGAAGATCAGGTGCGGGCGGCGGTTCATCGAAAGGATCGCGAAAAATTCGCGCACGAAGCCGTTCGGCCAGAAGTACCACTTCGTGTCCGCCGCGACGCCCTCCGCGTCAAGCCCGGCGCGCCGAGCCAGAATGCCGCTTCGCAGGACGTGATAGTTCGTCGTCGCAAACGCGACCTTCGCCCCCGGCTTTTCCGCGTCGATCAGCTTCTTTGAAAAAACGAGGTTTTCCCATGTGTTCGCCGACTTTTTCTCCGGCATGACCTCGCTGTCCTCCGCGCCGCGCGTCAGCAGATAGAACTCCATCGCCGAGCCTTCGCTCATGATCTCGTTCGGTCCCTGTCCGCCCGACGGGACGTATTTCACCGGCTTCCCCGTCGCGATCTCCTGATCCCACGCGAAACGGATCGCACGGTTGACCCGGCCTTTGAGCAGCGGCAGAAGTCCGCCGCGCCTGTCGATGGAACAGCCTAAAATAATGATGTAATCCCTGTCGGGCGACGGCTTCGTCCGCGCCGCGCGCCAGCCCATCAGAGCCGCGCCCGCGAATACGCATTCAAAATAACACAGCATCAGCGAGAAAAAGAGCGCCGCCGCCGTGCCGATCGCCGTGCCGAGCCGCCCGGTCTCGGTGAACAGGCGGTGCGTTTCCAGTATGTGGGAAATGAGAGCGACCGCCGCCGTGCCGCCGAGATAGAATCCGCCCAGCACCAGACTCAGCGCGTTGTGCAGACAGAACCCCTCGTGACGGATCAGCGCGATGTTGCTCACGCCGAGCAGCAGCACCACGAGCGTGATGACCGACACCGCGCTCCACGAAAAGAGCCGCGGGAATCGGATCAGCCCGTCCATCACCTCTCCGACCGCCGTCCCGCCGTCCGAAGCGAGCCGCGGCGCAAGACGTATGAAGCCCGCCGCGTTGACTGCGGCGAACACGCCGGCGAACAGGATCCCGCCGACCAGCGTGATGTTCCGGTAGGCGTAGAGCGTTTCGCGCATCGAGCGCTTCAGCTCGAGCGCCATCACGGCGACCGCGGTGAGGAGCAGGATCGTCAGAACGGCGAGTACGGTCAGCGCCGGACTTCTTCCCCGTCCGATGAGCGCCGCGCAGACCGCCGCCGCCGTGCCGGTCAGAGCGGTCATGATCGTTTTTTTCATGAAAGTTTTCCTCCATCGTCTGACGGGAAGACGTTCGTCCGAAAGGACGGAGATTCTGCGGACGGCAAACCGCCGGGCGGCGGTACGTGCCGGACGGACGAACCGGATGACAGAAAAAACGCTTTCTGTCCTGCGGACAAAAAGCGTTTTTGGTGCAGGTAACAGGAATTGAACCTGCATGAAGTTGCCCTCACTAGAACCTGAATCTAGCGCGTCTGCCAGTTCCGCCATACCTGCATTGGTGCGGGTAAAAGGACTTGAACCTTCACGAAGTTGCCCCCACAAGAACCTGAATCTTGCGCGTCTGCCAATTCCGCCACACCCGCATATGAAATTGTCTGTCATAGGTTTTCCTGTTGACTGTACCATTATAGCACATTCCGCCGCCCCTGTCAAGTGGTTTTGCAAATTTTTCTGATTTTTTCACGTTTTTCAATGTCCGCGCCGGACGGCAAGGCGGCAGAGGAGCGTGGATAACGCGAACCGGCACGAACGGCACGGACAGCGCATACCGGGGCGCGGACAGCGCATACCGGCGCGGGCGCGACAGCACGAGCGCGGGCGTTCGTCCGCCGGGCAGCGCAAAAGCGCACAGCCCCAGCCCCCGCAGAGCCGTCCCGCAGAAACCTGCATGACCGCCCAAAGCTGTCCAATATTCGTTTTTCCCTGTATGAGCGGTTTTTTGAAGTGGGTGAGGGGTTTGGGGAGAGGATGCCGGTGCGAAGCACCGGCTGAACTTCTTTTGCCGCTGGAAAAAGTTCCGCCCTCTCCCCAATCGCGTCCCCTTCCCTCAGTCTATCAGTGCGAAGTCGAGTTTTTTGCCGTAGCTGGTGTATTCGTATTTGAGGGAAGCGATTTTGGCGTTGTAGAAGTCGTAGAATTTGGCGTGGGTGTAGTTGTAGAAGATCTCGGCGGCGTGGGAGGACATGTAGGCGGGGTCCTTTTCGCAGCGGAGGACGATGTGATAGCCGTAGGGCGACTCGACGACCGGGCTGTATTCGCCGGTTTTCAGCTGGACGGCGGCGTCCCATACCGCGTCGAGCGCGTCGTTTTTCATCGTGTAGTAGCCGGTCTCGGGCGGAAGCTCGGTCTGACTGTATGAGCTGTATTCCTTCATCAGCTCCGTGAAGCTGCCGCCGCGCTTGAGCTTTGCGTAAACCTCCTCCGCGCGCTGCCTTGCGAAATCGTCAAGCTCGCGCGAACCGACCGCGATGTAAATTTCCTTTAAGCATAGGATCTCGTCCGACGCGAACGCTCTGTCCCGCGCTTCTTCGCTCTCGTCGATCAGACCCTTGTCCGCCATTTTCAGATAGACCGCTTCTGCAAGCTCGCCCTCCAGCGTCAGATCGCGGAACAGCGCGTCGGTCAGATACTGCGCATCCAGCGCTTCCCGGTACGCTTCGTCGTCGCCGCAGGACGCGCGGTAGCTCTCCACCGTCGCTTCCGCGCGGTCCGCCTGCTCGACCGTCAGCTTCGCGCCGTACTCCTTCGCCATCGCCGTCAGGGCGTGGCGGCGCAGAACGTTCGCTTCGGTCAGCTCCTTTAAGACGGCGACGTCCTCCGCCGTCAGGACCGCGTCCTCACCGAAGCGGTCGCGCTTGTTGTTCAGATAAAAATAACGGTACTCCTGATACTGGACGGCTTCCCCGCCCGCCTTCATGACCGCCTTTTTGTCCGCCGCAGTGGGCGCAAAGCCTGCGCTTCCCGCTTCGCTCCCGCATCCGGCGAGCGTCAGCGCGACGAACATCAGCGCCGCGGCGATCCGTTTTCCGAATTTCATGTTTCTTTCCTCGTTGTAATTGGCATTCCGGTACTCCCGCTATTTTACCACATAATTGTGACAGGAATATGAAGACCGACGTTTTTTTCGCATTTTTCCTCACTTTTTTCGTCGCACCCGACGACCGCTCCTGACCGCTCCTGACAGGCGCTGACCGGGGGGCGGTGCTACAATGGAAAAAACGAAACGCCGCAGGAGGTTTTGAATCGGATGGACAGAATCAGATCGGGACGCGGACTCATGAAAAAGCTCGAGGAATACCTCGACGACTGCCGCGAACGCTCGGATACCCGCAAGCCCGTCTTCGCCAACGTCGCCGGGTTCTGCCGGTACGCCGGACTGTCGCTCAGAGAGTGGCACGGGCTCAAACGCCGCTTCCCTGCCGAATGCGAGCTGGCGTGCGCCTTTTTCGAGGACGCCGCGCTCAATTCCGGCGCGACGGCGACGCTCGTCGGGATGTATCTGCGGCAGTACGGCTTCTGGGGCGAGCCGGAAGGCGGCGAGGAGCCGCTGACCTGCGAGCATGACGCTTTCGCGGACGGGGTCTGATATGACCTTAAAAGGAACGCCGAACCCCAAACAGCGGGAATTCTTCGCGTCGCAGACAAAATATACCGCCTACGGCGGCGCGAGAGGCGGCGGCAAAAGCTGGGCGCTCCGGCGAAAGCTCGTCCTCATGTGCCTGCGCTACCCCGGCATCCGATGCCTGATCATCCGCCGCACCCTGTCCGAGCTGAGGACCAATCACGTCGAGCCGCTTCTTGCCGAGCTTACCGGCAAAAGCGTCCGTTATATGGCAGGAGCGCGCGAGTTCCGCTTCTCCAACGGCAGCCTCATCGCGCTCGGCTACTTCGCCTGCGGCGGCGACGCGCGGCGCTATCAGGGTCAGGAATACGACGTCATCGCCATCGACGAGGCGACCCAGCTGCCCGAAGCCTGCTTCGGCGTGCTGAAAGCCTGCCTGCGCGGAACGGAAAATTTCCCGAGACGGATGTACCTCACCTGTAACCCCGGCGGCGTCGGTCACGCATGGGTCAAACGCCTTTTCATCGACCGCGACTTCCGCGATACCGAGGATCCCGCCGATTACCGCTTCATTCAGGCGCTCGTCCGCGATAACGACGTGCTGATGAAAAACGACCCCGAATACGTAAATTCGCTGTCCTCCCTCCCCGAACCGCTCCGAACCGCGTGGCTCGAAGGCCGGTGGGACCTGTTTGAGGGGCAGTTCTTCCCCGAGTTTTCGTGGGAAAAACACGTCGCCGCGCCCCGGACGCTCGATACGCGCGACCGGTACGCCGCGTTCGACTACGGCTTCGACCGGTTCGCTCTGCTTATCTTCGCGTGGGAGGGCGACCGGCTCGTCGTCACGCGCGAGTTCTGTCAATCCAACCTCACCCTCACCGAAGCCGCGCTCGAGCTTGCGCGGATCTGCCGCGAGGAACGCGCGGCGGGAAATTCCGTGCTGTACGCCGCGGCTTCGCCCGATCTGTGGAACCGCAGACAGGAGTCCGGCTCGGACGGCGCGAGGATCATGATGAGCGTTCCCGGCGTTCCGCCGCTCATCCGCGCGGATAACCGGAGGGTCCCCGGCTGGCGCGCGCTCAGAGAGCTGTTCCGCGGACGGCTGACGATCTTTTCGACCTGTTCGGAGCTGATACGATGCCTGTCCGCCCTGCTCATCTCGCAGGCGAACCCCGAGGACGCTTCGTCGGAGCCGCACGCCGTGACCCATGCGCCCGAAGCATTGCGGTACGCCTGCTTCACGCGCGTCCCGTCCGCCACCGTCACCTCGTCGCCCGCCGCGGGTCTGATGTTCGACTGACCGCAGCCGAACCGATTCGGACGTTTCGCCGCCGGACGAACATCCCGCGTATATTTGCGCGGATGTGTGCGGCGTGCGCAAACCGGCGCGGCGGCGCGGGCGGCGCAAACCGGCGCGACAGCGCAAACCGGCGAAACCGGCGCGGCTCATGCCGCAGTACGTCATGGGGAGGGCGGAGAAAACCATCTCAGACGCCGAAGCTTTTCTCCGCCCTCCCCGACCTTAGAAAGCCGATATTGATTGTATTGTTCTGCCCCACCCACCTCAATCCTTGGCTGTGCCGTCCGCTCGTTAAGATGAATTCGACAGAATGACACAACCGGCGCGGCGGCGCAAACCGGCGCGGCGGCGCAAACCGGCGCGAACGGCGCGGCGGCGCAAACCGGCGCGGGCGGCGCAAACCGGCGCGGCGGCGCAAACCGGCGCAAACGGCGCGGGCGGCGCAAACCGGCGCGAACGGGCAGCGCGAAGCGCAAAGCCCCATCCCCGCAGGAACCGGCACACCGCATACGCTGAACAAAATTCGTTTTCCCCTGTATGAGCGGTTTTTTGAAGTGGGTGAGGGGCTTGGGGAGAGGGTGGGACTTTTTTTCCGCTGGGAAAAAGTTTCGCCCCCTCCCCAAATATAAAAGTGTTGAATCCCCCCGCGATCCGGAGCGCGGGGTGTTCATAAAATTTCTGGAGGTGTTTTTTTATGGCGATCACGAATTTCATTTCGACGGTGTGGAGCGAGACGCTCATGAAGGAGCTGAACGGCGCGTATGTCGGCGTTCGGAACTGTAACCGCGACTTCGAGGGCGAGATCAGGGGGAAAGGCTCGCAGGTAAAGATCTGCCGGGTCGGGGCGATCAGCGTCTTCGATTACACGAGCAATACCGACCTTGACGCGCCGGAGGAGCTGTCCGACTCGGTGACGACGCTCACCATTTCGCAGGCGAAGGCGTTCAACTTCCAGGTCGACGACGTGGACAGCGT
>JAZRXB010000146.1:0-3681 GCA_045600005.1 Eubacteriales bacterium
GCAAGGGCGGCGGACGTCCCGACAGCGCCATGTCCGGCGCGAAGGACGCTGACAAGCTCCCCGCTGCGCTCGCAGCTGCGGCTGATATCGTCAAGTCCATGCTGAAATAAGCGAATAAACATGACCCGCGGCGGATTTCCGCTGCGGGTCATTCTTTATATTTGAGCTGCCAAACCTCTGCCGAATAAAACACGCCGGGACCGCAGAGCGGTCGGGTCGAACGGGTAAGTTCGATCAGAGCTTCTTGTAGGATTCTTCGGATTTTCTGCGGTAGCTGTTGGCTTCGGGGTTCTGATGCGTCTCCTCCCTGAGCGATTCGTCGGAAATGCCCGGAATGTAGCGCATTTTCTGACCGATGTTCATCTTGTTGTCGGTGATCGTCTTCTGCAGCTCGTGATAGTCAAGCTCGCGCGGCTGAATGCCCTTTTCGAGCGACATGGCGGCGGCAGTCCCGGCGACTTCGCCGAGGTTGAAGCAGGTCAGGATCAGGCGGATACCCGACTGCGCTTCGACGTCGGTCGAAATGTTGCGTCCGGCGCAGAGCAGCGCGTCGATCTTTTTCGGAACAAGGCAGCGGTAAGGGATGTCATAGAAGCATACGGGGGCGAATTCGGCTTCTTCGTAGGTCTGCCCCTTGACGTTGACGACTTCCTGACCGTTCGGAGGAGGCGTGGTCGTGCCGTAGCCGCCCGCGTTGCAGATGACGTACTCGGTCTTGCCGTTGATCTCCATGGCAGCCCACTTGATGTTGCCCGCTGCGGAGTAGTTGTGGATGTCGTAGCCGTGCGTCGAAATGGCGATCACGTCGTCGAAACGGCGGTTGTGCGCGATGTCGGACGCGGTGAGGATGTACTCGCCCACGACACGGCGGCTCTCGCGGACGCCGAGCAGCGAACCGGTGCAGGACAGATAGCTGTCCTCAAAGCCCGGCACGCACTTGCGGATGAACTTTGCGAGGAACGCGCACTGTTCGCGTCCTTCGAGATACATTCTCGTCAGATCCTTCATGTCGGTCGGGAAGCAGTTGCGGGAGTGCGCGAAGCAGATGCTCACTTCGTCCTTGCCGCAGTGCTGAGGACGGCCGGGCAGATGCGTGATCCAGTTGAGGTGATTGTCGACCTCGTAGGGCAGATCGCCGTCAGCGAGCGCCTTTTTGATGAGCGCGATCCACTTGGCGTCGTTCTTTTTGAGGTCGGAGTTGATGTATTTGTCCCAATCCACGCCCGCGAGGATGAATTCAAGCGAGCAGGCCTGACTCATGTGGTCGCCCGGACGGCCGCAGACCGTCTCGGCTCCCGCGTAGAACGCCGCGTCGGAGTCGCCCGAAGCGTCGACCAGACGCTTGCACCAGACGACCTTCGGACCGGTCTTCGACGTGATGACCACGCCCTTCACCTCGTCGCTCTCGACGATCGTGTCGATGACCGTCGTCACGAACAGCAGCTCCGCGCCGTACTTCGCCGCCATGCGGTCAAGGACGAGCTTGTGCTTTTCGGGGTCGGTGTTGCGGTGCCAGTGACCTTCGATCTTGTCAAGCTCGGAGAGCATTTCCTCGCCGAGTCCGCAGGAGTAGTCGAGCGGGATGTTGACCAGCCCCATCGTGGCGATCCCGCCGAGCGCGGAGCAGGAGTCGATGATCAGCGTTTTGCAGCCGCGCCGAGCCGCCGCCATGCCTGCCGCTGAGCCTGCCATGCCGCCGCCGACGACCACGACGTCGTAGGAGCCGAACACGTCGAGCTTCGTGTAGTCGATGTACATTGTTTTCATGATGGTTCCCTTTCTCAAAAAAGTTTGATCATTCCCCGTCCGTTTCGATCTTCACGATCGCTTCGGACGCGCAGTTCTGATAGCATTTTCCGCACCTGATGCACTTATTCTCGTCGATGACCGCGCCGCGCGGCGTGACTCGGATGGCGACGACCGGGCATTCCGGCGCGCACATTCCGCAGATCGTGCAGCCGTGTTCGACGGCATAACGGAATTTGTTAGCCATAATCGGACCTCCTGTCTGACTTGTTGTTGATATCATTATAGACCTCTCATGCGGAAAAGTAAAGGGACGTTTCCCTCTTTGATTAGCACAATTTTGACTTTTCTCAAAAAAACGTGAAGCGTCCGCTTGACTTTTCGCGCGGCGTATGATATAATGAAAACGAAATGAGAAACCGGTTTTCTTCCCCGGCTGATCGAACGAAAAGAAGGAGATGGCGCGAAAATGCCGCTTTCAAGGGAAATTCTGGAGATCTGCGACAGCGTTCAGACGCTGACCGGCGCGACGGTCTGCCTGTACGACTACACGCACGGGCTGACGGTCGACGCGGACGCGAGCGACCGCCTGCATTTCGGGCACTACTGCAAGCTCTGCCGCGCGGTCAAAAACCTGAAAACGCCTGAGCTTTCGGGACGCGAAGCCTGCATTTCCTACGACACGGTGCGTCTCAAAACCTTTGCCGCGCAGATGCCCCGCCCGTTCCTGTCGACCTGCCACCTCGGGCTGACCGAGCTGATCGTCCCCATCCGGATGGACGAAAAGCTGGCAGGGCTTGCGTTCATCGGTCAGTGCCGCGTCGAAAAAAAGGACGACCGGCAGGCGATCGTCGCGGCGGGCGCACGGTTCGGCGGCGACCCGGCAGAGATCGGCCGGCTGTACGACGCTCTTCCGCTGGTGTCGGTGGGAACGCTTTACAGCGCGGGGACGCTGCTCGACATGGCGCTGAAACACATCGTGGAGCAATACCGCGCGCTCGATCTGCCGAAAAACCTCAAACCGACGCTTGCGAGCCGATGCGAGGGGTACATCCGCGTCAATTACCGCCTGCCGATCACGGCGGGAACGGTCGCCGAAGCGCTTCACGTCAACCAGAGCTACCTGTCCCGCGTGTTCCGCGCCGACATGGGCATGACGATGCAGGATTATCTGACGAATATGCGTCTCGAACACGCGAAATCGCTGCTGACGACGACCAATCTGCCGATCTCGGTCGTCGCCGAGAACTCCGGCTTCATCGACAACAACTATTTTTCGCGCGTCTTCCGCCTTCGCGTCGGCGAGTCGCCGACCGCGTATCGGGAACATCACGGAAACTGAAACGCTCCATCAAAAACTCCGCCGCCAAAATACGGCGGAGTTTTTCATGCAATACGATGAAAATATCAGCGTATTGACAAAATATTGACCAGAGTTTTGATGCATATCGCTGATTATTTTAAAATCGCAGCTCGTATTTCGTGCGGAGACGTTCGAGCTTTTCGAGCATCGGCTCGGCGGCGAACCACAGAAACAGGAAGGTCGACGACGCGCGGACGAGATCGACCGGCAGACCGGTCAGATAATATGTGACGAGCAGCTCCGGCGTCAGCTCGCGCGCCCAGATGAGCGCCGCCGCCGGGTTCATGACGCCGCCGTAGATCACGACCGACGCGAAAAATCCGTACAGGCAGAGCGGCAGCCGCGTGAGCCGACCGTTTTTGCAGGCGCGGCGGAACAGGAATCCTGACAGCAGCCCGATCAGACCCATCGCGGTCATCTGCCACGGCGTCCACGGACCCTGCCCGAACATCATGTTCGAGACGAGCATGGTCGTCGCGCCAACGAGGAAACCCGTCTGACCGCCGAGCGCCGCGCCCGCGACGATGACGATGGCGACGACCGGCTTGAATTCGGGCAGCATGAAGAAGACG
>JAZRXB010000147.1:0-35788 GCA_045600005.1 Eubacteriales bacterium
GAGTACCGATTGTAAAACGAAGTTTTACAATCGACTATTATTTATTAAGATAGGAGCAGCATCATGTATATCTCTCTGTTCACAGACGAATTTTCCGAGGATATATATACCGTTCTTCCGAAGGCCGCCGCGTGGGCATGACTCACGTCGACTTCCGCGCCCGCATCGGCGGAAAGGCGATCGAAAAAATGACAAGCGGGGAGCTTCACACGCTCAAATCGACGCTCGATTCGCCCGGTCTGAAAACCGGCGTCATCCAGTCGTCCCTCTGCAAGATCCATCTGCCGGGCGAGGAGCGCGTGAAAGCCGAGATGGAAAAGCTCGACGGCATCATCCGCGCGTCCGAAATTCTCAACTGCCGCCTTGTCCGCACCTTCAACTTCTGGCAGCATCCGCAGGACGACCCGCGCTGCGGCGAGCTTGCCATGCGTCCCGACGCGCTCGCCGAGGTCCTTGATCTGTACGCGGCCTTTGTGAAGAAAGCGAAGGAAGCCGGTCTGATCCTCGGCTTTGAGAACTGCGGTCAGACTCCCGACGAAGCCATCGCCGTGCTGGAAGCGCTGAACGAGCCGGAATGGGGTCTTGCGTGGGACGTAGGCGCTCGACGGCGGAGCACTGTTCTGCAATATGTGCATCGACGGCAGCGGCGTGTGAACAGCGCATCGAACGCGAGGCGAGGTTCCTTGCCCGGTATCTTTCCGAAAACTACGGCGGAGAAGGCGACAAAGGCGGCGTCGGTCGGCGGTGGCAGTACGCGCGGCGACAAATGGGCGGTCCGCATCTCAAAAGCCTTCACCGAAAGGGTCCGCGCACAGGTGAAGCGTCGCCCCGGCGTCAATTTCATTCCGGGACTGTTCTCGTGGTCGAACACGATCTTCTTCGGCAGTCATGTCGGCACGACGCCGAATGGACGCTTCGCGGGCGACCGTCATCTGCACTATATGTGGATCGACGTCATGCCCGATCAGGCGGCAGGACTCAAACGGCTCGACATGAACCACCGTTCCACCGGCACGGTCCGCGACCTTGAAAAGGAAAGAGAAGAAACGAAATAATCTCCCGCGCCGCCGTCAGCGCCTGACGGCGGCGCGTTCTGTTCTGACGGCGTGAAATAATTTTTCCCATATCAGTATGTTTTTTGAAAGAAATTAGTATAAATTTTGAAAAGAATTTCACTTGACTTTTTGTCCTTCATGCTGTATAATGAAACAGACGCGGGAGAAAAACGTTTTTTCGCTCCGTCCGCGTCGTCAGAATGCACCGCTCTGAAAGGAGTTTCTCATGAGTAAACTGCATCTGATCGGCAACGCGCACATCGACCCCGTGTGGCTCTGGCGCTGGCAGGACGGCTTTGCCGAGATCCTCGCCACCTTCCGTTCCGCGCTCGACCGCATGAAGGATTTCCCGGATTTCCGCTTCACCAGCGCGTGCGCCGTCTATTATGAATGGGTCGAAAAAGCAGACCCCGAAATGTTCGAGGAGATCCGCGAACGGGTCCGCGAGGGACGCTGGAGCATCGTCGGCGGCTGGTTCTTACAGCCTGACTGCAACACGCCCTGCGGCGAGAGCTTCGCCCGTCACGCGCTGATCTCCCAGCGGTATTTTGAAGAAAAGTTCGGCGTGACCGCCCGCACCGGCTATAACGTCGATTCCTTCGGTCACAACGCCATGCTGCCCCAGATCCTGAAACGAAGCGGGATGGACCGTTACGTTTTCATGCGCCCCGGTCCGCACGAAAAGGACATAAAGGACGACGTGTTCGACTGGGAATCGCCCGACGGCTCCCGTGTGCGCACCTTCCGCATCATCAACTGCTACTGCGAAAAGACGCCCGAAGCGATGGAAAAGGTCAAAGCCCGCGCGGATGAGACCGGCGTCGACCTGATGGGCTTCTACGGCGTCGGCAACCACGGCGGCGGACCGACGGTCAGACTGATCCGCGAGATAAAGGAACGGAATATCCCGGACACGGTATGGTCCGTGCCGGACGACTATTTCGATTCGATCAACGACCGGACGCTCCCCGTCGTGAAGGATGAATTACAGCACCACGCGCGCGGCTGTTACAGCACGATGACCACGCTCAGAAAGGCAAACCGCCGCTGTGAAAACGCGCTGCTCGCCGCCGAAACGCTCAGCGTCATGGCGGACCATCTCACCGGACGGGACGACTATCCGGTCGAAAAGCTCAGAAAGGCGTGGAAAAACGTCCTGTTCAACCAGTTCCACGACATCATGGGCGGCTGTGCGGTCAGAAGCGCGTATGACGACGCGGCGTATCTGCACGGCGAGGTCATGTCCATCACCGAGCAGGCGATCAACCTCGCGCTGACCCGCATCGCACGGAAGATCGACACGCTGCGCGGCGAAACATTACCGTCCACCAAGGAACCGGCAAACTGGAAGCTCTGGCAGCACGAACGGCTCGGCACGCCGATCTTAGTCGCCAATCCCCATGCGTGGGAGGTCACGCAGACCGTCGCCGTCGCGCCCGCCGTCTCCCGCGTCACCGATCCCGAAGGGAACGATCTGCCCTTCCAGCTCGTGCGCGGCGAACAGACCAACGGAAGCGACAAATATGCGGCCGCCTTTTCGGTCACGGTCCCGCCGCTCGGCTATGCGGTCTGCCGCGTCTGGCATGAGGCGAAGCCCGAAACCGTCTTCCCGGACGTACTGAAAGCAGACGGACGGACGCTGGAAAACGACTGTCTCGCACTCGAGCTTGACCCTGTGACCGGCGATCTCTGCCGTCTGACGGACAGGCGCACCGGAAAGGTGCTGATCGACCGTCCCGCCGCCGCCGTCCTGCTCGACGAGACCGACTGCGACACGTGGGCGCACGGCAGGACCTCGCTCGGTCCGCTCTGCGGACGCTTTGAGGGCGCGTCGTTCTCACTCATCGAAACGGGTCCGCTCCGTGCGACGCTCCGCAGCGTCACGAAATACGGCGGCTCGTCGCTCATCCGCGATTTCACGCTCACGCGCGGCTCGGACAGCGTGGAGGTCAGACTGACCGTCGACTTCCATGAAAAGCACCGGACGCTGAAGCTCGCCCTTCCGACCGACGGAAGCGCTGTCACCGCCGCCATTCCCTACGGTTCGATCATCCGCCCGCAGAACACCGGCGAGGAACCCTGCGGACTGTGGCTGACCTGCGGCGCGCTCGGCTTCACCTCCGATTTTGCCTGCGGATACGACAGCGAGGGCGGAATGCTCCGCCCGACCGTTCTGCGCAGCGCGATCTTCAACGACCACTTCGGCAGACGCGACGAATTCTGCGAATACATGGAACAGGGCGTCGGCGTTTTCCGCTATGCGCTTTTCCCGGCGTCGTCGAACTCCGACGCATATCACCGCGCGCTCGCGTTCAATTCCCCGCTCCGCACGCTGACCGACAGCTTCCACGCGGGAACGCTTCCCGAAACGAACCGTCTGATCACGGGTGAGACCGGCAGTGCGGTCGTCACGGCGCTCAAGCGCGGCGAGGACGGGGAGAACATCATCCGTTTCTTCGAAGCGGACGGCATCCCCTGTCATGTCTCTGTTTCGCCGCTCGGCGGACAAATCGACGCGGGCGTTTCGCATCATCAGATCCGCACCTTCCGCTGTGACGGGACCGAGCTTGATCTCGTCGAAAAGCCTGTCTGAATCCAACCCGCTGTCAGCCTGACAGCACAGAAAGGAGAACCTCTCATGTCCCTGCTTTCGATCGAAAAAGACCGCCTGACCATCGACGGCGAGCCCTTCTACCTCGCCTGCGGCGATATCCAGTATTTCCGCATCCATCCGTCCGAGTGGAAGCGCCGTCTCGAAATCATGAAGGATTTCGGTCTGACCGCCGTGCAGACCTACTGCGCGTGGAACCTGCATGAGCCGACGCCCGGCGTCTTCGACTTTTCGGGAATGCTCGATCTCGGCGCGTTCCTCCGCACCTGCGCGGAGGTCGGACTCAAGGTCATGCTCCGCCCGTCGCCCTACATCTGCGGCGAATGGGATTTCGGCGGACTGCCGTGGTGGCTCTTAAAGGACCGCCATATGTCCTTCCGCTGCGCCGACCTGAAATTCATGAGCGCGGTCGATTCGTACTACAAAAAGCTCTGCGCCGAATTCGTCCCCTACCTGTCCACGAACGGCGGACCGATCCTCGCCGTCTGCATTGAAAACGAATACGGCGCATACGGCTCCGACCTCACCTATCTCCGCTTCCTCGCCGACACGCTCGCCGAAAACGGCGTGAACGTCCCGCTCTATCAGACCGACAACTTCGGCGCCGCGCTGATGGTCACGCGCCCGCTCGGCGTATGGCAGGGCATCAACTACCGCATCGAAAGCGCCTCCGCCGTTCCGCTGCTCCGCAAGATCCAGCCCGATATGCCGCCGATGGTCGGCGAATACTGGAGCGGACGCTCGGTCTACTGGGGCGAATCCGGCAGAAGACGCGACATTCCGTCGGTCGCCGACGGCTACCGCAAGGCGCTCGATCTGGGCGCTTACGTCACCTTCTATATGTTTGCCGGCGGAACGAACTTCGGCTTCATGAACGGTTCCCGCATCGTCAAGCCGTTCGTCGGCTCGGACACTGCCGTTCACGGCGGCAAGGGAGAACGCATCTTCCGCTCCATCACCACGAGCTATGACTGCGACGCGCTGCTCTCCGAATCGGGCGTCGCCACCGAAAAATACTACGCCTGCCGCAAGGAGCTTGACGAATATCTCGGCAGAGAAGTCCGTACTTACCGTCTGCCCGCGCCCGAAATGCAGGAGATCAGAGACGTAAAGATGACCGAGTCCGCGCCGCTGTTCGGCTCGCTCGGCGCGCTCTGCTCCATGCCGATCCACAGCGCCGAACCGATGACCTTCGAGGAGCTTGACTGTCCCTACGGCTTCGTCCTCTACTCCACCGAAACGCCGGTCATGGGCGACGCCTCCGTGCTTGACCTGCAGAATCTGCACGACCGCGCGCTCGTCTTCGTTGACGGCGAATACAAGGGGACCTTCCAGCGCGACTTCCCCGCCCCTTCGATCACCATCCCCGCGGACGAGCCGCACCGTCTCGATCTCCTCGTCGAAAACATGGGGCGCATCAACACCCGTCCGCAGTTCATCGAGGAAAAGGGTCTGATCGGCGGCGTCACGCTGCACAATATCCGTCTTTACACCTTCGAGAACACGCCTCTGCCGATGACCGACCTGTCGGAGCTCAGGTTTGAAAAGGGGCTCTGCGAAGGTCCGCGCTTCGTCCGCGGTCACTTCGACGCGAAGCCCGGCGTATCGACCAACCTGCATTTTGCGGGCTGGAAGAAGGGCGTCGCGTTCCTCAACGGCTTCAACCTCGGACGCTACTGGTGCATCGGTCCGCAGGCGACGCTCTACGTCCCCGGCGCACTCTTGAAGGAGAAGGACAACGAGCTGATCCTGTTCGAGCTGTACGATCACGACGCCGACGCCGTAGAATTCCTCGACCACGCTCTGCTCGACGCAGAATTCAGAGAAGATATCATCTGAAAAGAAACACATGCGGCGGCTTTCCGCCGCCGCATACCGAAAAAGGCGGAAAGACGGCTCTTTCCGCCATATAATCAAGGGAGCTTTTGCTTTGCAAAAGCCATGGTGATCATGATGGAACGCTATGACAATTACAAAATCATCTCGGAAAACCGCGAGCCTCAGCGCGCGTACTACATCCCCCATTCCGACGCGAAGACCGCTCTTTCGGGCGACAAATTCCGGTCGGGTGAATACACGCTTCTGAACGGCGAGTGGGATTTCCGCTATTTCGACTGTCCTCTCGATCTGCCCGACGACATCGGCGGCATCCGCTATGAAGCGACGCTGCCCGTCCCGTCCTGCTTTGAAATGTACGGATACGGACAGATCCACTACACCAACATCAACTACCCCTTCCAGTACGACAAGCCCTACACCATGTCGATGAACCCCGTCGGCGCGTATTCGCGCGAATTCACGCTGACCGAGTTCCGCCGTCTCTACCTCGTGTTCGAGGGCGTTTCGAGCTATCTTGAACTGTATGTCAACGGCTCCTATGTCGGCATGAGCCGCGGATCGCATCTTCAGGCGGAATTCGAGATCACGAAGTACGTGAAGACCGGCGCTAACCGCGTCACCGCGCTCGTCTACACATGGAACGCCGAAAGCTATCTCGAAGATCAGGATTTCTTCCGCTTCCACGGCATCTTCCGCGACGTTTATCTGCTCGACCGCCCGGAGGATCATCTGGTCGACCTCTTTATCAAGCCGGATATGGACGGAAGCGTCCGCACCGAATTCACCTTCTCCGGCAAAGAGCTGCCCGTCACGCTCACCTTCTTCGCGCCGGACGGCACGAAGCTCGACAGGGTGGAAAAGCCGCTTCTCTGGTCGGCGGAAAAGCCGAACCTCTACGGTCTTCTGATCGAATGCGGCGGAGAGTCGATCTTCAGACGCTACGGCTACCGCACGGTGGAAACATCCGACCGCGGCGAGCTGCTGATCAACGGCGTTTCGGTCAAATTAAAGGGCGTGAACCGTCACGATTCCCACCCTGAATTCGGCTACTATACGCCGTATGAGCATATGAAGCGCGACCTTGTGCTGATGAAACAGCACAACATCAACTGCGTGCGCACATCCCACTATCCGAATCACCCCGAATTCTTAGAGCTGTGCGACGCGCTCGGTATGTATGTTCTCGATGAATGCGACATTGAAACGCACGGCGTAGAGGGCGCGGTCGGTTTATGCACCCAGCTCTCCATCGAGGAAATGGCGTCGAACTCCGACTGGTGCGCAAACTATGTCGGACGCATGGTCCGCATGGTCGAGCGCGACAAGAACTCGCCGAGCGTCATCATCTGGTCGATGGGCAACGAAGCGCAGTTCGGCACGAACTTCATCGCCATGTCCGACTGGACGAAATCGCGCGACGCCTCCCGCCTCGTCCACTACGAGCGCACCGCGTTCCCGAACAAGGCCTACGGCGCCGATCAGATGCCGATCCATCCCTGCGTCGACGTCATCAGCCGGATGTACACGAGCCTTTCCTGCCTTGACATCCAGGGCAGTATGACAAACGACAAACGCCCGTATTTCCTCGCCGAATACGGTCACGCGATGGGTCTCGGTCCGGGCGAATTAAAGGATTACTGGGACCTGATCTACAAGTATCCGCGTCTCATCGGCGGCTGCATCTGGGAATGGTGCGACCACGCCGCCGCGAAGAAGCTCCCCGACGGACGCACGAAGTACCTCTACGGCGGCGATTCCGGCGAATTCCCGCACGACGGCAACTTCTGCTGCGACGGTCTGGTCTTCCCCGACCGCACGCCGTCCACCGGACTTTTAGCCTGCAAGAAGGTCATCGAACCGATCGAGATCACCCGCGCCGACCCGTCAAGGCAGGTCTTCACCTTCACGAACCGTTACGATTTCACCGATCTCTCCGAGCTTTCGGTCGAGCTGCGCGTCATCCGCGACCGTCATACCGCTTCGGTCCGGACCTTCACGCTCTCCTTAAAGCCGCACGAAACGAAGGACTTCCCGCTCCCGTTCGCGCTCCCGGCATGCGCCGAATGGTGCGCGTTCGTCGAGCTGCGCGTCACGATGCCGAAGAAGACCGCGTGGTGCGAAGCCGGTCACGAGCTGGCATGGGCAAGATTCGAGCTGCCCGGCTGTGTATCCGCTCCCGCCGCCGCAAAGCCTGCTCCCGCGCTCACGATCGACAACGCCAAGCGTTACATCACCGTCACCGCCGACAACCGGACCTATGTCATCGACAAAGCGCTCGGAATGCCGGTTTCGATGAAAAAGGACGGCTGCGAGCGGATGGCTCGTCCCGCCGATCTCGTCATCTGGCGCGCGACCATCGACAACGACCGCGGACGCCGTCCCGCATGGGTCGCCGAGCATCTGCATAAGACCTACTTCAAGCCGCACACGGTCGAAGTGCTGGACGACGCCGTGAAGGTCGAGGGCGTTCTCGGCGCGAACAGCCGTGTCCCGGTGCTGGCGCTGACCATCCTCTACACCTTCGGTACGGACGGAATGCACACGATGATCTCCGCCAAGCGCAACCCGATCCAGTCGCTCTACCGCACGTCGAGCGAGGAGATCATCGACCCGAAGCTCAAGGGCGAGATCGACGAGCTGCCGCGCTTCGGCATGCGCTTCCCGCTGACCGACGAACTGGAACGCTTCTCCTACTTCGGCATGGGTCCGCGCGAATGCTACATCGACTATCACGATCACGCGCGTCCGGGCATCTTTGACAGCACCGTCTCCGGCGAGTACGAGCCTTATGTCCGTCCGCAGGAGCATGGCAGCCACTACGCATCCCGCTGGGTCGACTTCGAGAACGGCTCCCTCCGCGTCACGGCGGACAACACTTTTGAGTTCTCCGCCCTGCACCACACCATCGAGGAGCTTGACGACTGCCGGCACGCCTGCGACCTGACCGAGTCCGGCACGACCGAGCTTCTCGTCTGCTACAAAAACCGCGGCATCGGCTCGAACAGCTGCGGACCGGCTCTGTCCGAAAAGTACAAATTCAAGGACACCGCGTTCGACTTCGGCTTCACGATCGGCTGATCATTTCATGAAAGGCACGCTGACCGAACCGGTCCCACAGCAAAATAATCCCTGAAATCACGGGATTTCCGTCAAAAACAACCTTATTCCGCGTTTTCCGAAAAGCGGTTCCGGCACTTTCATGCCGGAACCGCTTCGTGATCATCGGCGCGTTCTCCGCAGGAGGACGCGCCTTATTTTATTTTCTGCGCACCCGGACAACGACCGCGTCACAGCCGGACGGCCGGACGGTCAGCCCGTCCGCGGACGTCTCCGCTTCGCCGTACAGCACCTCTTTCAGTGCAAAGCCGTGCAGCGTTACCGACGCCTGCGCACGTTCGCTCCGATAGTTGATGCAGATAAGGATCCGCTCGTTTTCGCTCTCGATATGCTCGGTCATGCCCATCATGCGGTCGGACAGCTTCGCGCACTTTCCGCTGTCCGCTCCCAGAACATCGTAGATGCGGCTGAACGCCTGCGGATCGGGGCGGTCGAACATCCCGGCTTTGTCGAACAGCGACCGCTCGACCGGACGGTTCAGCCAGAAGGTCCTGCCCTTTCCCACCTTCGCCGACGTGTAGACCGGACTGCCGTCCGGCGCTTCGGCGAGCAGCTCGCCGTCCACCGCCGCGTCGTAGGCAATGCCGCCGTCGAGCTTCAGCGTGAAGCCGCCGTCATAGAGGAACTTCACCGTATTGTCGCCGGTCCGCTGTGTGCGCGCGATGATCTTCACGCCGAAATCGCGTCCGAGATTGCGAAGGAGTCCGCCCGAAGTCGAAACGTAGAGCTGCGCGCCCGCCTTCACCTTCTCCATCAGCTCGGCGAGCCGGTCGGCGCGCATCGCCTCCGCCGACGTGACCGACGGCATCAGATAGAGCTTTGCGTCTGGCAGCGGATCGTCGCCATAGCAGAATTCGATATCCAGCCCTGCCTGACGCGCCAGGATGAACGTCATGGAAGCCGCCGCCCACGTTCCCGCACCGCGCGTGAGGATGCATACGCCGTCGACGATCCGCTTCGGCAGCGGTTTTCCGAAGGCTTTCAGGAATTCACCAAACCGTCTGACCGGCTCAAGACGCGGCTTTTCGCTCCCGTCCTCCCGAAACAGACCGTAGTTGCTCGCGCGGTTGTTCAGATAGAACGGCATATAGGTCAGACTTCCCTGATCGAACCCGATCCACCACAGCCAGCCGCGGCAGTCGTAGGCAAGTCCGTTCCACAGCGAACAGCGGACATAATCGGCGGTCAGCGTCTCGTCGGCGTAAAGCTCGCCGAAGGTCCCCGTCTCCTCGATCATGCAGGGCTTGCCGCCGAGCCCGCGGTACAGGAGCGTCTGTGCCGGCGGGTGCAGCAGCGGACGGATGGTGTTCAGGCGGTCGATGTCGCTTTTGTAGGTCGGCGAGCCGTAGGGATGCGTCGTCAGAATGTCCGCGTTCTCCGCCTGACCGCGGATCGTCCACACGCCCTCGTCCGGCGCGAGCAGCGAGTGCATTCCCGACAGGATCGGACGCGAAGGATCGAGCGCCCGGATGGCGTCGGTCATCGCCGCCGTCCAGACCCATGCGTCGGACTCCTTCTCCGCCTCGCCCATGCAGTTGCACTCGTTTCCGATGCACCACGCGGCGACCGTCCCGCTGTCCTTAAAGCGTTTCACAAACGCGCGAAGGAACCGCAGCTCCCACTTCACCGCGTCGTGGTCGCGGATCAGATCCACGCCCTCTAAAATCGGCGGAACGAACAGCCGTCCGCTCATCCAGCCGGTCAGGATCGACGGGATCACTCGGATCCCCTCATTTCCCGCCAGCTCCAGAAAACGTCCGAAGCGCTCGAACGCCGTCGGGTTGACGCCGGAAAACTCGTCAGTCTCGGAGATCAGCGTCATCCCGCCGTCGGTCGAAAGCCCGCTGACCTTTCCCCGGAATCCTCTCACATGGGAGATCGGCTGAAAATAGCTCCAGTCCGGGAAAACGCGCAGCAGCTTCACCGAAGCCGCCGCCAGCCGGTGCAGATCGTCCTTCACATTCTCCTCGTCCCAGTCGCGCCACATCCGGATGCCGCTCCCGGAAGCCCAGTAATTCGCGCCGGTCACAAACGTGCCGGGTTCTTCAAACAGTCTCATCATCACTCCGCCTTTCGGGTCAAAATCGTTTATCTGCATTATATCACACGGCGCCGCTCCCGTCAAGGCAAAGAATTCGGTATTTTTTCCCACATATTTTACCGGATGTTTTTCAAAGAGAAAAATATTTGTAAATATTATAAAAAAGTAATGCATTTTCCGGCAGAATATGTTATAATAAGGACGTACCAAAATTGACAGTGATCGAAAGGAGATTACTACTTATGGGACTTATCAAAGCAGCTCTCGGCGCTCTGGGCGGCACGCTTGCCGATCAGTGGAAAGAGTTTTTCTACTGTGACTCTCTGGATGCAGACACTCTGGTCGTGAAGGGTCAGAAGCAGACCTCGTCCCGTTCCTCCAATACCAAGGGCAACGACAATATCATCTCGAACGGCTCCGGCATCGCAGTCGCTGACGGTCAGTGCATGATCATCGTCGAGCAGGGCAAGGTGGTCGAAATCTGCGCAGAACCCGGTCAGTTCACATGGGACAGCTCCACGGAGCCTTCCATCTTCTCCGGCAGCCTCGGTTCCTCGATCCTTGAAACCTTCAAGACGATCGGCAAACGCATTTCCTACGGCGGCGACACCGGTAAGGATCAGCGCGTTTACTATTTCAATACGAAGGAGATCCTCAACAACAAATTCGGCACGGCAAACCCGATCATGTTCCGCGTGGTCGACTCCCGCATTGCGCTCGACATCGACGTTTCCCTGCGCTGCAACGGTACCTACACCTACCGTATCGTCAACCCGCTTCTGTTCTACACGAACGTCTGCGGCAACGTTTCCGGCGCTTTTATGCGCAGCGAGATCGACGAAGTGCTGAAGCATGAGCTGGTCGCTGCTCTCCAGCCCGCTCTTGCCAAGCTGTCCGACCTCGAACTCCGTCCGAACCAGATCGGCGCTCATACTCCCGAACTGGAACAGGCGCTCAACGAAGTCCTGTCCTCCAAGTGGGGGCAGACCCGCGGCATCGAAGTTGCAACCGTCTCCATGGGTCCGGTCACGCTTCCCGAAGAAGATCAGGAACTCATCAAGAAGGCACAGCGCAACGCAATGTACCGCGATCCCGCCAATGCTGCCGCTACCATCATCGGCGCACAGGCAGAGGCTATGACCACCGCAGCCGCTAACCCCAACGGAGCAATGAACGGCTTCATCAGCATGAACGCAGCCATGAACGCGGGCGGCGCCAACGCAAACAGCCTGTTCGCAATGGCTCAGCAGCAGCAGGCTCAGCAGCCCGCAGCTCCGGCAGCAGGCAGCTGGAAGTGCTCCTGCGGCGCTATGGCGACCGGCAATTTCTGCCCGGAATGCGGCGCAAAGAAGCCCGAAGCAAAGCCCGCCGGCGGCTGGAAATGCTCCTGCGGCGCTATGGCGACCGGTAAGTTCTGCCCCGAGTGCGGCGCGAAGAAGCCCGATGACGCAGACGGCTGGACCTGCACCTGCGGCGCGGTCAACAAGGGTAAGTTCTGCGCAGAGTGCGGCGCGAAGAAGCCTGCCGGCGCAAAGCTCTACAAGTGCGACAAGTGCGGCTGGGAACCCGCTGACCCGGCTCATCCGCCGAAGTTCTGCCCTGAGTGCGGCGATCTCTTCGACGAGAACGACGTGAAATAATCGGAGCTTCCGCAAAAAAACGCGGGACCGCCGCCCGGCGGTCCCGCGTTTTTCCGTCCGGTTTTCGGTTCAAGCCGACGGAAAACCTTACGGCGGCTTCGGAGGATTCACATCCTCCGACACTACCCCTATGAAAGACAGGTGATCTGTATGAAATGGTTCATCGCTTCCGATATCCACGGCTCGGCGGAATTCTGCCGCCGGATGCTGGAAGCGTACCGCCGCGAACAGGCGGACCGGATGCTTCTGCTCGGCGACCTTCTCTGCCACGGTCCGCGCAACGACCTCCCCGAAGGCTACGCGCCGAAGGAAGTCATTGCTCTGCTCGGCGAATACGCCGCCGACATCCTCTGCGTGCGCGGCAACTGCGACGCGGAGGTCGATCAGATGGTGCTTGACTTCCCGATCATGGCGGATTATGCGCTGCTCTCCGAGGGAGGACGTCTGATCTTCGCCACGCACGGTCATCTCTGGAACGAGGAGCATCCGCCGAAGCTCCATCCCGGCGACGTCCTGCTGCACGGACATACGCACGTCCCGGTCCGCGTCGAGAAGGACGGCGTCGTCACGCTCAATCCCGGTTCGGTGTCGATCCCGAAGGACGGCTCGGCGCACAGCTATATGACGCTGGAAAACGGCGTTTTTCTCTGGAAAACGCTGGACGGCACGATCTTCCGGGAATGGACGCTCTGAATCCCGCACACAGAAAAGCCCGCGCATCGGCGGGCTTTTTTGATATGCGTTATTTTGCGTCCTCTGCCACTTCGATCAGCTTTTTGATATCCGCTTCGACCGCAGCCTTCGCCGCGTCGTAGGTGGACATATAATCGGTGCTTGCCGCGCCGTTCGCGCCCATCAGCTTTCTGCCGATGGTGCCGATCTGCGCGTCCTTGGTCAGGCTGTAATTGTTCGCGTAGAGGAAATCGGTCGTGACGTTCTCGTGGATCATGTCGATGATACGGACCGAGGCGTCGTCCTGCGTGTACTTGACCTTCAGCGCGACCTCATAGTAAGCCGGCGTGACGGTGCGGTAGTTCTCGGCGCACATGGCTTCGAGGACCGCGCACTGCATATCAATGCTCTGGCAGGTGATCGGAATGCCCCACAGCGTCGTGCTGTCGTGGACCAGCGCGAGATACTTTTCCTGCGACTCGTCGAGCTTCGGGAACGGGATCATGCCGTAGGGGTCCGTCATATCGCGGAAGAAATCGGTGTGATAGAAACGGTTCGGGTAGAATAACATCATGCCGTCGGTGAAGAGCTTGACAAGTTCGTTATCCATCGCTGCGGCGTTAGGCATGATGAGCGTGCCGGGATTCTCATAGTAGAGGTGATAAAGCGTTTCGATGATCTTCACGTTGCGCGACTGGTCGGCCAGAAGCGCCGGATTGCCGTTCTTGTCGCGGGAGGTCAGCTTCAGACCGGCGGTGTAGGTGAAGTGGTCGGTCTGCGAGACCGGAGTCGAGCCGATGCCGATGATGTCGCCATCGTCGACCGTCGAGTTGTTGTTGAGGTCCTGATAAACATCCTCGACGTACTTGTTGAGCAGATCATACGTCCACTTGCCGTCCAGAACCGTGTCATAGAGCGCGTTCGGGTCGCCGAAATTCGACTCAAAGATCTTCTTGTTGAAGTACATACAGCTCATGTGCCGCGTCTGCCAGACCGAGATATCGCCCGACAGCAGATAGCGCACGTCCGGGCTGACCGAAACGGCGTCCATGTAATCGTTCGACCACCACGGCTGATCGAAATCGAGGTAGGGCGCGTCCGACAGATCGTAGTACATTCCCTCGTTTGCCTGCGGGACGACGCGCCACTGGATCGCGTCGATGATATCGTAAGCGTCGTCGCCTGCCAGCAGGACGGTGCGGATGTTCGCCATGAATTTTTCATGATCCGCGTCGCCGGGGATCCATTCGAGCTTCACGTTCAGACGTTCCTCGACGCTGCGGTTGCGGGCGAAGATCGCGTCGCTCACCACGTCGCCGGTCTCCTCGCCCTCGCATTCGACGACGCGGGTCGTTTCGTCGCCGCGATAGGCGATGCGGACGGACTTGCCGCCGAAATCGAGCGCGGGAAGCGTATCGGGCGTGTTTTCACGGGCGATCTGTTCAACGGGAGCGGTCGTCTCCGCGCCGGTATTTCCGGACGCGGTGGTATCGTCTGAGGAGGTGGAACCGCCTTCGGTTCCGCAGGATACAAATCCGGACGCTGTGAGAAGCGCCAGAAGAAGCGAGGCAGTGCGAAGTGTCGTCTGTTTCATGGTTTGTTTCCTTTCAACGTTTGATTTTTCTTTATGATAACACAGAAATGGCTTCCGGTCAAGTGAATAAAACGGGCAGTTTCTGTGAATATCAACACTCTCCGCGGAAAGCGGATCAGTTCAGAATGCCGAGCATTTCAAAGAAGCGCAGCTTCATGTTGTACGGGTCGGCGGCGCGCAGCTTTGCGGTCGCTTCACGCGAAGCATCTTCGTTGCCGAGACCCTTTTCGCCGAGCGCCAGCAGCACATAGGCGTCGATGGTGTGCAGACGCTTCACATCCTGCTCATACGGCGACGGGGACGGCATTCCGACGCCGAAGTATCCGTGCAGATCGGCGTCGCATAACATCGTCAGCGCGGATTCCTTCATCCCGGCGTAGATCGTCTGCGCCTTCGCCCTGTCGCCGAGCGCTTCGTCGCAGACTGCGGCGAAATAGGTCATCTCGCTCGTCTGAGGCGGCTGGTTCGCGCCTGCGGTGAAGGCGGCCTTCGCTTCGTCGGCGTGACCGAGCTTTGCTTCCAGCAGACCGGTGTAGTAGTAAATGTTCGCTTCCTGTGCGCTGTAATGGCGTCCCTCGCCGTAGTTTGCGGGATAGATCAGCGCGTTGCGGTAGAAGTCGAGCGCGGCGGCAGGATCGCCGTTCTGCTCGGCGCGGCGTCCCATCAGCGTATAGAGCCAGCCGTGGTGACGGGTCAGCTTGCCCTCGCCGCCCTCGTAGATGTTGAAGCGCTTCTTGCCGAGCAGCTCGACCGCGCGGTCGAATTTGCCCCGCATCGTCAGCAGGATGATATAGTCAAGATAACAGTCGTCGCGCTCCGCCAGCAGATCGGGGTGCGCTTCGAGCAGTGCGATCCGCTCGTCGACCGAAACGTTCGTGTTCTTATAGAGCTGGAGCAGCTCGTACAGGATCCGCGCCGAATTCGACAGAGCGAGCGCTTCTTCGAGCAGTTTTCTCGCGTCGGCAGGACGATCCATGTGATCGAAATACGCCTGCGCCAGATTGCGTTTGGTCGGCGCATAGGACGGATTCAGCTCCATCGAACGCTCCCATGCCTTCACGGCGGCTGCGTAGTTCATTCGGTCGTAATACAGGCAGCCGAGCAGATACGCCGAACGCCAGTCGTCTCCCGACAGCGCGGGGATATCGTCGAGCCGGTTCGGATGGCAGAACGCCAGCTCGCAGGTCTGCACCGGCTCGCCGGTCAGACGGGCAAGGTGGAGGAAGATGAGCTGCGTGGGCTTTTCGCAGGCGCGCAGGAGCTTCACTGCTTCCGAAACGAATCCGGCTTTCTCAAAGTCGAGCGCCGCGTCGAGCATATCCTCCGCGCGTCCGGTCAGATAACCGCCGAGCGCTTCTCCGCCCATCATCCACAGAGCCGCGCGCGCGAAGCTGTCGAGCGGATTGATCGACAGCACCCGTTCGAGCAGAGCCTTGTCCTTTTTCAGCCAGCCGAGCAGCGTCAGCGCGCCGAGGTGCTTCGTATTGGTTTCAAGGCAGGCTTCAAGATGCTCCGCGGCAAGAGCATAGTCGCCGCGCAGAGCGTCGATCCGCGCGATCTCATACATCGACGCACTGCGCAGCGGATACTGCCACGAAGCGTCGAACCACAGGTCATACGCCCGGTCGATATTGCCGCAGAGCCGTTCGAGCCGCGCCAGATCGAAGATCAACTGCGTGTCCGCCGGATTGTCGTTGCGCAGCTTTAAGCGTTCGAGCGCCTTTTCATAGTACGCGCGCGCCGCTTCATAGTCGCCGCGCTCGGTAGTCAGCTGACCCATCGCGTGATTGCAGCGCAGATCGGCGGGGTCGCGGCGAAGCGCTTCAAGGAAATAATCCTCCGGCTTGTAGGTGTGGTGCTTGTACTGCGTCAGATGCGCGCCGTGGAGGTACAGCTCCTCGATGGATGCAACGTCCTTCGGACGCGGCGGGATGGGACGCGCGGTGATCGGCTTGCGTCCGCCCTTTTTCGGCTGATAGGAGACCAGCTCCTTCCCGTCGGCGGAAACCGAAACGCGCAGAGCCGTCAGATCGCATTCGCCGACCTCAACGGTTTCGAGCGCGTGACGGCCGGGTGCGAGCGAAAGCGTTTCGTCGAGCAGGACCTCGCCGTTTTTCGTCACGGCAAGACGGACGTTTTCACGCGGGCTTGTCACGACCGCGCCGACGGTCAGCTTTCCGTTTTTCAGATCGAACGAGACGGCGGCTTCGCGCGAAGCGTTCTTCACCTCGCCGATCCCGGCGACCGGATACCAGACCTGCGAGAAGATCTTCGTCTCACCCGGCATGATGTAGGTGAAGTCCGGCTGATTGTCGGTATAGACGCCGGTCATCAGCTCGATGTAGCGGTCGTCGTTGTCGGTCAGGTTCGCGCACCATGCGTGACCGAACGGACCGTCGCCCCACGTCCACATCTTCTTGCCGACGCTGTAATGATGATCGGAAACCGTGACGGTCCCCGCATCGGCGGCAAAATCGTAGCCCGCGAGGAAGTCCATGTCGGACTGTCCGCGCGCCACCATGACCGACGTGGGCAGCTTGACGTTCGAATACCACGAAACGTCGGTCCCGTCGCCGTAATCGAACGGGCGGGCAGTCTTATATACACCCTTCATCACCGGGAAGGAGATGACGGCGCGGCGGTCGTGGTCGTTGCCCCACTCGACGTCCGGCGGGAACGACGCCTTGTAGCGCGGATGCACGCGGACGGCGAGGTTGTTCCACCACATGAAGGGAAGCGGACGGTCGGTGCGGTTGTAGACAACGGCTTTTGCTTCGACGAGCGACGAATGCGGGAACACCGTGACCGCCACGCTTCCGCGCATCCGGTTGAACGGCTCGGTCTCGCCCATCACACAGGTCTTCGAGCCGTCGGGATTCTCCTTCGTGACGGCTTCGAGCGGCATGAAGGTCGTCGGACGGTGGTGCTGCGGCCAGTTGAATTCGACGCCGCCGGACACCCACGGTCCCGCCAGTCCGACCAGCGCGGGCTTGATGACCCTGTTCTGATAGATGAACTCATACCCGTTCGTCTTGTCGGCCGCGCCGTGGATCTTGCCGCCCAGCTCCGGCAGGAGCGTCGTCGTGATGTATTCGTTTTCGAGGATCACCGCGTCGTAGTCCTTCGGCTTCGCCTCATTGGTCAGGCGGTCGGTGCAGGACAGCGGGTAAAGTCTGCCGGTCGCGCCCTGATAGGGCTTGTTTTCGAGGAAAAACGGCAGATCGTTCGGAGCCTTCGGCTCATAGGTGGGAATGGAGAGCTTTGTTATGGTACATTTGACAGACATGATCGCGGAAAGTCCTTTCTGTATTCTGTTCTGTGATTCGTTTTCGGTTCCGGACGGGTCAGTTCGTTTCCGTCGGGATCGGCGCGGCGGTCGGCGGCAGCTGTCCGTCCAGCATCATATACATCGTCTTCGCAAAGTCGGTGAACATCCCGCAGACCGCGCGGTAGGGACGATGGCAGACGTCGGCAAGACCGATGTTGTAGCATTCGCCGTCGAAGCGCCCGAAATAGGGCTGATCGTTGTATTCAAAGTAATGGATGCCGACGAGGTTCGGCTGAGAAACGGCGCGTTCGGCGTAATACCGGCAGGCTGCGGCGCGCTCTGTCTGCGTCTTCGTGTGACGCAGCCCCCACGCGGGCAGACCGCTTTCCTCCGAGCCGATGTGCCACTCGCCGATGACGACCGGCTTGTCGGACTTCGATGCGACGTGCCCTGCCGGTTCCTCCGGCGATTCCTTATAGCAGTTGACCGAGAAAATGTCAAAATAGTCCATATTGAAGCCGAGGATGCGGTCCTTCATTCCGGCGTAGCGCATTCCGAGATTCAGATGATCCGCGTCCACGCGGTGAAGCTCGTCGCTGACGATCTGTCCGTAAGCCTCGGCTAAAATCTTCTCGAACGCCTGAAAATCGGCGTCCAGCCGCTCGTTTTTCCCGTACAGCCCGCTCTGCGGCTTCATCAGCGCGCCGAACGTATCGAACGCCGTTCCCCACGCTTCGTTGAGCGCGGCGACGTCGGCGTATTTCCCGGTCAGCCATTCGATCAGCTTTCTGCGGGACGCTTCGCAGCCGTCCGCCGCCAGCAGACGGTCGGTCAGATTCACATCGCCGAAGAACCATTCCGGCTCATTGGTGACAAAGTAGCCGATCAGATACGGGTCGCCGCGGTAGGGCGCAAGCTCGCGCTCTGCGAACGCGCGGCAGAGCGAACGGTATTCCTCGCCGAACACGTCCGGGAAATCGCGGAAAATGCGCTTTTCCGTCAGCGGGAACGTGCGGAAGGTCACGACATAGGGGATCTTCGCTCCGGCGAGGAATTCCTTCGTGCGCTCGTCATAATAATCGTTCGTGCCGACGCCGACCGTGTTGAAGCCCATTCTTTTGAGCCGCGCGGCGGTGATCCTCGTGTAGGCTTCGTGCCACTGATCCCCGAACACGCGGATGAGATTGGCGCGCGCGAAGTTGAACATCTTCCGCCGGTCCGCGCCCTCCGTACCGTTTCTCACGACATACTGCGGAATATTCGCCGCCGTACACCATGCGTCCGCGAACGCGCCGTTTTCGTCCGGCAGCCATTCGTGCAGCTTTCTGTATTCTTCGGTGAAGCTGAAAATGCCGACCCGCTCGCCGTAGCACACGCCGTTCGAGAAGAAGGCGTATCCGTCCGGGTCGACCAGCCAGTGCCGTCTGCCGTCGTGCGCGAGGTGGAAATAGCCCGTCGCGTCAAACCTTTTTCCGGTCCAGCCGCCCCATTTCGACCAGCCGTCCGGGTAGGAGCCGCCCTTTTCCGCTTCCGCATAGGCCGCGCGGAGCGACGCTTCCAGCTCGGCTTCGTTCTTTATCCTGTTTTCCCAATCGCCGACTGCGCTCTGACCGAACCGGTCGACGCGGGGCGAGCCTTCCAGCACCGGCTCCGGGCGTTCCTTCGCAAAGCGCCAGCCATAGAGCGTCACGCTTTTTAACGTCTTCGATGTAAAGACAAGACGCACATAGTGAAGCGCCGCCTTGTCGGTCGGCTGACCGCGAAGTCCGCCCTTCCTCAGCGCCGAAAACGGAACGAGGAAATGTCCTTCCAGCCGAAACCGCGCTTCGCTGATCGGGAACGGCAGTCCGGCGCGCAGTCCCGGAATGATCTTCTGCGTCATTCCCACGCGCATCGGACCGTCCGGCTCGCTTTTCCATTCGAGCAGAACGTTCAGATCGTTGCCAGCGTCGGTCCCGATCTCCGGCACGAACCAGTCCGCCTTGCAGAATGCCTCATCAAGGCGTATGCCGAAGGAGACCGTTCCTCCGGACGCTTCAAATTTCAGTTCCGTACCCGGCATGGACGAAAGATAACCCGTTTCCAATTTCAAAACCTCCCGTCGGAATGATATCGTCTTTCCTATTTTATTATAACGCGCGGTCTATGTGCCGTCAAGGTAAAGTTTCCGGTAAAAATCCCGCAGAATTTACCGTTCCGGCGGGCGTTTTCCGGTTGACAATTCCGCCGATTCGTGTTAAAATTGAAGCAACGTCAACGGAAAGGATATTGCCATGCAGATTCCCTTCATCACCGAACCGGCTTACCGATCGTCCTCGATCTGGTGCGCCGAAACGCGCGCCGGCATCGTCGCGGAGCTTTCCCGGAAGCGCTATACGCCGATCGACATCGACGGCGCGGACTATCGGAATTTCGATTACGATTCGCTCTTTTCCGACGGCGTGCGCATGGTCGCGGTCATCGGAACTTCCCCGTCGTGGGTCCCGGACGCGCTGGAATTTTTCCGCGAAAAGGACGTCGACGTGCTGCTCGTCAGCTATCAGCCGCCCGAGAACGCGGCGGTGCGCGGCGTCGTGCGGATCGATTACGTAACGGGCGTGACGACGCTGCTCGGACATCTCGCGGAATGCGGATGCAGACGGTGCGCGCTGTACGGCTGCTTCGTCAACTCCTCCGCCGATCTCATCAAGCGCCGCGCCTACTTTGAATACGCGCCCCGTCTCGGCTTCGAGGAGCCGGTCAGCTTTGAAAACCGTTCGGGGCTTGCCGACTGCTGGTCGGATTTCGTCGGAGAAGCGGACCGCTTTGATTCCGTCCTGTGCGTCAACGACATCGCCGCCGCCTCGCTCATCAACCATCTGCGACGCGCCGGATACCGCGTTCCCGAACAGCTCGCGGTCGCCTGCTTCGGAAGCTCCGCGATCTCCCGCTTCTGCAGTCCCGCCATCACCTCTCTGGCGCTCGACAACTCCGAGCTGGGACGGCAGACCGTCTCGATGTACGCCTATCTCGCCCGCTCCGACCGGAGCGTCAGCGTCAGCGTCCGCGTCGCCGGAAGTCTGAACATTCTCGGCTCGACCCGTCCGAAGCCGGACGCCGCCGTCGCCGAACCCCGTGCATCGCTTTCTCCTGCCGCATCGAGCTTTTACGAGGACGAGGAAGTAAAAGCCTTCATCACGCTGGAAAACATCCTCGGCGCGTGCGACGAGCTGGACCTGCGCATCCTGACCCGGATGATGGACGACGACAAGACCGAACGGATCGCCGAAGCCCTCTCGCTCGCGCCTGAGACCGTCCGCTACCGCGTCAGACGGATCCTGCAGACGGTCGGCATGACCTCGCGCGCGGAGCTGATCGACCGCATCCGCGGCAACGACTTCGGTGAAGCGCTCACTCTGCTTGCGAAGGAAGATCACACCTCATGAAATACGCTCTCCGCCCCGAATTCCGTTCCCTGTCTCACTTATATCCGCCTCTGACGCGCTTCACGCTCCCGCCTGCCGATCTGGCATTAGGCGCGTTCACGCTTCACGGAGACCGGGACGTGAAGGTCAGCCGCCTGACCTTTTCCGGGAAAGGCTGTCTTGCCGACCGTGCGAACGAACCGTCCGCCGTATCGTTCCGCGACCCGGACAGCAGCTTTCGCGGGCTTTTCATCGAACCGGCCGGGATCGGGGACCGCTCCCCCTGCGTCATTTACCTTCACGGCGGCGGCTTCGTTCTGCCCAGCGCCCCATACCATTACAGGATCGCAAAGGAATGCGCGCTGGCGGTCGGCTGCCGCGTGCTGTTCGTCGATTACCGGCTCGCGCCGCGTTATCCCTTTCCTGCCGCCGCGTGCGACGCTTTTGCCGCATACCGCGCCATGCTTCATGACGGGAATCGGCTCGGCGTCGACCCGGACCGGATCGCCGTCGCAGGCGACAGCGCGGGCGGGAATCTCGCCGCCGTGACCGCGCTTGCCGCGCGGGACGCCGGTCTGCCGCTTCCCCGCTGTCAGATGCTGCTCTATCCGGTCATCGACCGGCGGATGGAGTACGCTTCGATGCGCAGCTGTCCCGATACGCCGATGTGGAACGCGAAGCTGAACGAAAAAATGTGGAAATGGTATCTGCCGGAGGTACCGTCCGGGATCCCGGTCTGCTATGCCTCTCCGATCGAAGCCGCGTCGCTCGCCGGTCTGCCGCCCGCCTATCTCGAAACGGCAGAATTCGACTGTCTGCACGACGAGGGGAAAGCGTATGCCGATGCGCTCGAACGCGCGGGCGTGAGCGTCGTATATACCGATGTGAACGGCGCGCCGCACGGCTACGATATGGCGTATAACAGTGCGTATGTGCGCGGACTGTTTGAAAAACGCTGGGCTTTTCTGCGGCAGACGCTCGCCTGAGCGCCTGCGCCAAATCATATTTTAACCAATTGTAAAATGTCATAAGATGACAAACGTTATAATAAAATCCGTTTTTATGTCGGCTTTGCCGACATAAAAACTCCTCTAAGGCGAGCAAAGCGAGCCCTCGCGCCGATATGGGGATAGCTGACAAAATAAATTTTGTCAGCCGCGATAAGCGCGAGTTCCGATTGTAAAACGAAGTTTTACAATCGACTATCAAATCATATTCTGGAAAGGAAGACAACCATGAAACGTGCTTTCAGTACCCTTGCCTGCATGAACGCTTCGCTCGACGAGATCGTTTCCTACGCCGCACGTCACAAGATGAGCGGCGTGGAGGTGCGTCTCGACAAAGAGCAGAAGCTCTGCGGATTCGGCGTTGAAGACGCCGGACGCATCCGCGAAGCCTTCGCAAAACAGAACGTCGCGCTCATCGACCTCGCATCCGGCGTCTCGGTCACGTCCTGTCACGAAAAGAAGCTCGAAGAAGCGAAGACCGTCGTTGATCTCGCGTCCGCCGCAGGCGCGAAGGGCGTGCGCATCTTCGTCGGCGCGGGCGCGAAATATTTCAGCGACCCCGTGCGGAACGATTTCGACGGCATCGTCCGTCAGATCGCCGCGCTCTGCACCTACGCTAAGACGAAAGGCGTTGAGATCTGGGCGGAGACGCACAGCAGCTTTTCGACCGGCGCGATGATGAAAAATCTGCTCGACGCGGCGGGTGCCGACAATCTCGGCGTCATCTGGGACGTCATCCATACCATTGAATACGGCGAATCACCCGCCGAGACCGTCCGTCTGCTCGGCGGAAAGATCGTTCACGTCCACATCAAGGACGGACGTTTCTCCGGCGACCGCAACCGTACCGCCTACGTTCACACGAAGCTCGGCGAGGGCGAGATCCCGCTTGGCGAGATCCTGAACTGTCTGAACAGCGTCGGTTATGACGGCGCGCTGTCGCTCGAATGGGAGCTTCCGTGGCGTCCGGAGCTTGCCGGATGTTACAGGGATACCGACGAAACGCTCGAAGCATGGAACGCTTGGCTCGACCGTACCGAAGGGAACCGTCTGCCCGTGCTGACCTCAGACGCATGGACGACCTTCGTTCCCGAAGGACGCGAGCTTGCCGATTTTTCAAAGGGAGCGTTCGGCGATACGCTGAACATCCGTCTGGCAAGCGGGAGCTTCGGCGTGGGCAAGTGGCTCTGTAAGATCCCGGTTAAGGCGGGCGAGACCTTCGATTTCTCGGTCTTCTGCCGGACGCGCGAGGCGAAGACCGACGTTTTTGTCATCCTCACGCAGTTTGCCGCCGACGGAAGCATGACCATCCGCGACCACGCTGAAAAAGCCGTGCCGACCGCAAACGGTCTCTGCTTCTCTGATTCGGTCGAGATCGCCGAAAAGACAGCTTTCCTGACCGTCGAGCTGTGGCTCAAGGGAACCTACGCGGACGTTTCGTGGCAGCAGCCCGTACTCGTCCCCGCTTCTCCGGTCGGCGAACGGAAGGTAAAGATCGCGCTCGTTCACCTGAAACCGCAGTACGGCTCCACGATGGAAAGCAACCGTGAAACGCTCACGAAGGGCGCTGACGCGGCGGGTGCGCTGCACCCAGACGTCATCGTCTTCGGCGAAGCGATGGCGGACCGCGGCACGGATCTGCCGCTCCTCGAAAGCGCCGAAACGGACCGGGGCGCGATGTGCGCCATTCTGAAAAAGAAAGCCGCCGAATATCACAGCTATATCATTTATAATCTGCACGAGAAGGACGACGGCGAGATCTATAATTCCTCGATCCTCATCGGACGCGACGGAAACATCGTCGGCAAATACCGCAAGACGCATCTGACCGTCTCCGAGCTGGAGCGCGGCATGACGCCCGGCGCCGGGTATCCGGTCTTCGACGCTGACTTCGGACGCATCGGAATGCTTATCTGCTACGATCAGTATTTTTCCGCACCCGCCGAAGCGGTCATCGCGGAAGGCGCGGAGATCATCTTCATCTCGACCGCCGGAGACGCTTCGCACAAGAGCTTCGCCCGCGCGATGGACGGCGGCGTCCATCTGGCGATCTGCGGCATGAACACGGAGAACGATTACGGCTGGAAGCCGACCCGCGTGATCTCCCCGACCGGCGAGGTGCTGGCGGAAGGCGGAGAACATCTCGAAATCGTCAGCTGTGAGATCGACCTTAACAAAAAATGCCGCCGCCGCTGGCTTTCGCTCGGCGCAGCCGATTCCGCCGTTCACGGCGTGTATGAGTTCGGAAAGAATCCGAAGAGCTTTGATTAAACGTCCGCCGTCCGGCAGAACGCTTCTGTCGGACGGCGGAGAAAGGAACTTCTCATGAATATTCTGATCAGCCGTATGCCCTCTGCGGAAACGACCGAGACCTTCTTCACTCCGCGCGTGATGGACGCGCTTCGTCCGCTCGGAGAGCTCCGCGAGGGCGTGTTCAGCCGCGACGAGCTGCGCGAGGCGCTTTCCGGCGTCGACGTGCTGTTCTGCGGCTGGGGCGTACCGAAAATGGACGACGATCTGCTGGCAAAAGCCGACCGTCTGAAGCTCGTCTGCTACACCGGCGGCAGCGTTGCCGACTTCATGACCGAAGACGTTGTAAAACGCGGGATCACGGTGTGCAGCGGCAACCGGCTTTACGCGAACTCGGTCGCCGAGGGAACGATCGGTTACATCCTGCTTGCCCAGCGCCGTCTGCCCGCCATCATCAACCGCACCGCTTCGGAGGGCTGGTGTCCTCAGTGCCGCACCGACGGCATCCGCTTCAAGACCATCGGTCTGATCGGCTTCGGCATGATCGTGAAGTATCTTGCGAAAATGTTACAGGCGTTCGACTGCAAGGTCAAAATCTGCTCCGATTACTTTAAGGAGGAAGACGAAGCCGAGTACCGCGCAGAGAAGTGCGGAATGGACGAGATTTTCAGCACCTGCGACATCGTTTCGGTCCATGAATCGCTCCGCGAGGACACGTGGCACCTGACCGGCCGCCGGTATTTCGACATGATGAAACCCGACGCGCTCTTTCTCAACACCGCGCGCGGACCGATCATCGTCGAGGAAGACCTCGCCGCCGTCTGCCGCGAAGGGAAGATACGCGCCGTGCTGGATGTTTACGAACACGAGCCGCTCCCGATGGACTCCTGTCTGCGCGGGATCGACAGCATCATCCTGATCCCGCACCGCGGCGGTCCGACGTGGGACATCCGCGAATACGTCACGCTGGCTCTGATCGACGATCTGAAACGCTTCACGTCGGGTCAGCCGCTCGAACATGAGATCCCGTGGGAATACGCCAAGCATATGACGCAGGCGCCGCATCTTCTCCGCAAGAAGATGGAGGGCAAAGCGTAACCGTTCCGTCTGACAAAACGCGCCGGTCTCCCTGCGGAAGCCCGGCGCCTTCTCATATCCCGTTCTGCTGTTCGGCGCGTTTGCGGATGTATTCGGTCGGACGGATGCCCGACGCGGCGAAAAAGACGTTTGAAAAATAGAGCGGGTCGGTGAAGCCGGACAGCAGCGCGACGTTTTTGACCGACATCATCCCCTGATCCATCAGAAGCGCCGCGTGGCGGATCCGGACGGTTTTCAGATATTCCGAAAAACCGACGTTCGTCTTCTGCTTGAACAGGTGGGAGAGGTACTTTTCGTTATAGCCAAGCTCGTCCGCCATACTGCCGAGCGTCAGCTCGTGATCGGTGAAATGCTCGTCGATGTAGCGCAGGATCTCCCCCAGTACGCCCGTCTCCCCCCGTTCGCCGACGCTGAGTCTTGAGAAAGCGTAGAGAAGCATACTCTCGCTGAGCAGGTCGATGTTGCCGCTGTCCGCGCGGACAAGGCTTTCCTTCCAGATCGGGACCAGCTCCTCGAATCCGCCGAACACGCAGGAAAACGGCGTCACACCGAACCGGCTGTGCAGCTCGCTCACCCGTCCGCCGCGGTAGTCGATGTACATATACGAGAGGTCCTCGATGTATTCGATGCGGTACTCCCATCCGGCGAGCGCGAACAGCAGCGTCCCCACGCTGACGGCTGTGCTTATGTGATCGGTGACAAACCGTCCCTTTCCCGTGCAGACGAGGATCATACGGTCACAGTCGCTCAATATCGGGCAGTTCATCTGTTCCCGATCCGATTCCAGAATGAATTTATCGGTCGTCAGCGTGTCGGAGTTCCGTTCCGCGACGAATTTGCAGATATTCTTCGATTCCATGATGATCTCTCCTTCCAGCTCTGCTCCGCTGTATTATACCACATTCACCGGCAGAATGCAACTATATTCCATGATTTGCAGGAATATTTCCATTTCCTTTTCAAAAAAAGTATGCTATAATGAGGTAACGTATGCTTCTGCTGTTATTTACCTGAATTTAATTTAACGGGAGGAAATCATTATGCGCAAAATCAGAGTCGGTATCTTCGGCATGAACCGCGGATACGACAACATGAACAACATTCTCGTCAACGACGGCGAAATCGTCGCCATCTGCGACATGAATGAAAAGCTCCTTGCCAGAGCGAAGGAACGTCTGGGCGACGTCGCCGCCTACACCGATTTCGATTCCTTCATCGAGCACGACATGGACGCGGTGTATCTCGCCAACTTCTTCAACGAGCACGCTCCCTACGCCATCCGTGCGCTGGAAAAGGGCATCCACGTCATCAGCGAATGCACCGCGAACGGAACGATGGCGGAAGGCGTCGCGCTCGTCCGCGCGGCGGAAAAGAGCGGCGCGATCTATATGCTCGCCGAAAACTATCCGTATATGCTGTTCAATCAGGAAATGCGGAAGGTTTACGCGGGCGGTACGCTCGGCAAGTTCTTCTTCGGCGAGGGTGAATACAATCATCCTGTCGCCGCGACCGACGCGGCCTTCGTACAGCGGTATTACACCGGTCTGAAGCACTGGCGCAACTATCTGCCCCGCACCTATTACATCACGCATTCCCTTGGTCCGCTGATGTGCGCGACCCATTCAAACCCGATCCGCGTCATGGCGCTTCCGATCTACGCGCCCGAATGCTCGACACATAAGCTCGCGTCGGTCGTCGCCGACAGCGCCGCGATCATCATGACGCAGAACGACGACGACTCGGTCTTCCGCATCACCGGCTGCGCAGGCTTCGGCGCGCATGAGAACTCCTACCGTCTCGCGTGCGAAAAGGGTCAGATCGAGAACGTCCGCGGCGGAGGCGGCCGTGTCATGCTCCGCTACAACAGCTGGGACGTCCCGGAAGGAAAGCAGCCTGACAACTACTACTTCCCGGAAGAGGACCCGGACGACGCCGTTCTCGCCAAGTCTGCGGGTCACGCAGGCGGCGACTACTATATGTTCAAGGAATTCCTCGACTGTGTACGCACTGGACGCAGACCGTATCTGGATGTTTACGTTGCCACGACGATGGCGTCGGTCGCCATCCTCGGACACCGCAGCCTGATGGAGAGAGGCGTTCCCTACGACATCCCGGACTTCCACAAGGAAGAAGACCGCAAAAAGTACGAAAACGACACGCTGTCTCCTTTCTGGGGAGCAGACGGCTCCGCTCCGACGATCGAAGCCTGCTCGCATCCGGAATACCGTCCCAGCGAGGCGCAGATCGCAAAGTTCAACGAGATCATGACCGGCAAACAGTTCTGAAAAAGCAATAATATCAGCTCGAATCCGCTTCACGTTTTCTCAGCGCTTGAGGAAGCTCTGTACCTCGGCGAGCTGTCCGTCCGACAGACGGCAGACGTCGGTCCCGTCCCGCTGCGCGACGGCGGCGCAGGTCCCCACGCCCTCTCCCATCGCCATGCAGATGGGCATGACACGGTAGCTCGAATGCGCCATGTGCGTTCCCGAAATACAGCGTCCTGCCAGCATCAGATTGTTCATGCCGACCGGAACGAAGCAGCGGCAGGGGATGGTATAGGCTTCGCCGTGGTATTCGGGCTGATTCTGCTTTTCGAGCGTTCCCTTCGGGTTATGGACGCCGAACAGGTAGGAGGCGTTATAGACGATCGCGTCGTCAAACTGCCGGCGGGCGAGAATATCGTCCTCGGTGAGCGTATAGAGACCGTGAAAACGTCTCGTCTCCCGCGCGCCGACGTAAGCGCCCGACGCGGCGGCAAAGCAGTTCTCATAGCCCGGCACGTTTTCGCGTAAGAAGTTTACGATCTGCGGGATCTGGCGGCGGGCGGCGATCTCCGCGCGGGTCAGATCGAACACGTCGGTCCCGTCGACCTCGATGACGTTGGTCATGTTGCAGAACACGGTCGATTTTTCAACGCCTTCGATCAGGATGATCATCCCGACCGGACGGGACACCCGGCCGTCGGCGAGATATTCGTCGAGCTTCTTCCGGATGACGGGGGAACCGGTCGCGCCGCCGTAAATCGCGCGTTCATCATCCACGCCGCCCAGCATGAATTCGAGCGTCATCGGCTGCATCAGACCGTCGCTCTCCCGTCCCTTTTCAAAGGGAACGCCGCAGAGCGCGGCGAGGTCTCCGTCGTCGGTCGCGTCGATAAAGGTTCCGGCGCGGACGGTCAGCTCGCCGGATTTCCCGTTCAGGCGGACGGCAGAAATGCGTCCGCCTTTTCCGTTATCCACGCCGGTCATGAGACTGTGGAGCAGCAGGTCGACGCCCGCCTTTTCCAGCTCGTCGAGGTAGGCGAGCTTCAATGATTCGGGCCAGTAGAGATTTCTGCCGCGGATCGTCTTCGTCGTGACCGCCTGCACCCGGTCGAGTAAGAAACTGTTCGCATTGCCGCACCAGATGTTTAAGAGCCCCGATGTTCCCATTCCGCCGACCGTTCCGTCGCGCTCGACGAGCAGAACGCTCGCGCCGAACCGTCTGGCGGCGACAGCCGCGCCGATCCCGGCAGGTCCCGCGCCGATGACGGCGATATCATAATTCAGTTCACGATTCTCCGAATCGAAATTCACAGCAAAACACACCCTTTCGGTAAAATGCTGAGGAGCCCTTCCCTTTGGAAAAGTCCGAGACCGGCGCCGCGGCAGACCGGCTTGCGGGAGGAGTTCTCATCTCCGGCAAATTATTCGGACAAATTTTGCCAAAGGTCTTGCAAAACAGGCGGGGTTCGGTTATAATAGAAGCAGCAAGCTCCCCATTTCTGACAAATCAAAGGAGATTTTGTATTATGGAATACGGACTTCAGATGTACAGCGTCCGCGATATCACCAAGGACGACCTCGCAGGCGCGCTCAAGGCAGTCGCCGAGATCGGCTATAAGTTCGTCGAATTCGCAGGCTTCTTCGGACATCCCGCAGAGGAAGTCAAGGCCATGCTCAGCGAGTACGGTCTGACCGTCAGCGGCACGCACAGCGGCTTAGGCGAGCTGGACGCAGACTTCGCAGCGACTGTGAAGTATCACAAGACGCTCGGCAACACCAACTTCATCGTTCCCGGCGCACCGTGGGACACGAAGGCAGGACTCGATTCCACCATCGAAAAGCTCAACAAGTACAAGCCCATGCTCGCAGCTGAGGGCATCACGCTCGGCTACCACAACCATGACGGCGAATTCAAGCCGAACAAGGACGGTCAGATCGCGCACGAGGAAATGGAAAAGCGCACCGACGTCAACTTCGAGATCGACACCTACTGGGCTTTCTGCGCCGGACGCGACCCGATCGAAACGATCACCCGCTTAAAGGACAGAGTCCGCGTCATCCACTTAAAGGACGGCACGAGAGACCGCAAGGGTCTGGCGCTCGGCGAGGGCGAAGCTCCTGTTGCAGCTGTCCGCGCAAAGGCGATCGAGCTCGGCATGACGATGGTCGTTGAGAGCGAAGGCTTACAGCCCACCGGTCTCGGCGAAGTCACCCGCTGCTTCAAGTACCTCCAGACGCTCGAAAAATAATTCCGCACCTGTCCTCTCCGCCGCAGTCTTCGGACTGCGGCGGATTTTTCGCTTTTTCAGAACGAAATGCTCTCGGTCGGCTTTAAGAGCTTTAAGGGAGCGCCGAACTTCTTCGCGGAATATTCGATCCAGTCGTTCGGACAGCCGTTCTTGTCGTACAGGTCGTGATGACCGGGGATGAAGACCTTCGCGCCGCAGCGGACCGACAGCTCGGCGGCTTCGTTGGAGTCGAGGTTGCCGATGATATTGCGGGAGGTGCGGAAATAGTCGCGTCCGTTGACCGGCAGAAACATGACGTCGGGCGAGAGAGGAACAAGGCAGTCAAGAAGCCCGTCGTACATACTCATGTCGCCGCCGAAGAAGAATTTCTTCCCTTCGGCTTCGATGAGATAGGACAGCTCGATATAGTTCCCGTTTCCGTCGGTGTGAAGCTCGGTGTGCGCACAGGGAATCGGCGTGATGCGGACGTTTCCGAGGACGAAGGGTTTTCCGGCAGAAGCGGGCGCGGGCGCGGTCATCGGCGTCGGGGCGCCGCCGATGGAACGGATGGTCTCAGCCGACGGCGCAGGAACGAGCGTGAAGCAGCGGCGGCGCAGACGGTAGAAGGGTTCGAGCGATTTTTTGTCGAGATGGTCGCCGTGCGGATGAGAGATGACGATCACGTCGGGCGAAAGCTCGGCGAGGGTTGCCGGAGCGGGGTAATTGCGCGTACTGCCGGGATGGTCGACCGAATCGGAGAGGTAGGGGTCGGTGACGATTTTCAGACCGTCCGCTTCAATGAGCGCACACATCTGTCCGAGGTAGGTAATGGTCATGGCTGTATTCCTTTCATAAAAATAAATAATAGCCGATTGTTTAATGCTTTGTGATGACAAACGTAATAATAAAATCCGTTTTTATGTCGGCTTTGCCGACATAAAAACACCTCTAAGGCGAGCCCTCGCGCCGAAATGGGGATAGCTGACAAAATAAATTTTGTCAGCCGCGATAAGCGCGAGTACCGATTGTAAAACGCAGTTTTACAATCGACTATAATAAATAATTGAGTGGGTTTCAGAAAAGCATATACTCGACGAAGGCGTCCGCAAAGCGCGGGTCGGCGTCAAGCTCGACTGTGGAAGCGTCCGACGCGAGCCGGACCGCTTCATCCCGCGCACCGGCGTCCGCCGCCATCATTTCCGCGCCGATCAGAGCCGCGTTGCCGCAGAGGACCGTCCGCTCCGCCGCCCACGCGGGCAGCAGACCGATCTTCACGGCGTCGGAAAGATCGAGCGTATTTCCGAAGCCTCCGGCAAGGAAGAGCTTCCCGGCAGAACCGCCGCATAACAGCTCAAGTCCCGCGCGGACCGCGCCTTTTGCGAGCTGTAATTTCCGAATGTCGGACGGTTCGAGCGTCACGCCCGGCGCAAGTTTAACCGGATCTTCGAGACAGCCGCTCTCATCGAGCATTCCCGCGTCAAGCAGCGCGGCGGCGGCTGAGATCAGCCCGCTTCCGCATAATCCGCGCGGATGCGCACCGTTTATCGTGCGGCAGACGAATCCCCGCCCGTCCGACGAAGGAGCGACCCGGTCGACCGCGCCGCTGACCGCCGGACAGCCGCAGGAAATTTCCGCGCCCTCGAACGCCGGTCCCGCCGCCGTTGACGTGCAGATGAGCCGACCGTCCCGAAAGAGCGCCATTTCGCCGTTCGTGCCGAGATCGGCGAGCAGCGCGTCGGATTCGCCGGTCAGACCGCTCGCTAAGACCGCCGACGTGATGTCCGCGCCGACGAACGCGGAAATGCAGGGCGCAAGATAGATGCTGCCGACCGGAAGCTCCGAAAATTCTCCCGGCCCGGCGAAGCGTCCGAAAGATTCCGCCGGGACGAAGGGCGCGCCGGCGAGACCCGTGCAGTCCTTCCGGCAGAGGAAATGAAGCATCGCGGTGTTGCCGCACAGAACGGTCAGATCGGTCTTCCGTCCGGGGATCGTCCGCAGCAGCGTCCCGATCAGCCCGGCAAGAGCAGAGCGGATCTCGCCTGACAGCATATCGAGCCCGCCGTCTTCGAGCGCGTATCCGCCGCGCGTCATCACATCCGCGCCGTGAGACGACTGCGGATTGGGCGCGCTGACCACGGCGAGCCGGGTATAGCCGGGCGCGCCGTCCTTCTGTCCGATCAGCGACGCGGCGAGCGTCGTGGTACCGATATCGACGGCGATCCGGAACCGGTCGAAGGCAGCAGGAGACGAAGCGTCAACTAACGAAGCGTCAACTGACGCTGTGAGAACGGTCATCTCCTCATCGGCGGTTTCGACCGTCACCGTTCCGCGGCAGACCGCTTCACACGCGAGCCGAAGCTCGCGGTCGAGTCTCAGCTCACGGTCGGGGCTTTGCTCACGGTCGGGGCTTTGCTCGCGGTCGGGGCTTTGCTCGCGGTGCGGGTCACCGGCAAAACGGGACAGCCCGTCTGCGGGGCGCGGACCGTCTGTACAGCCGGTATATCTTTCAAGAAGCTCGCGTTCGGTGTCGGTCGGCGGGTCAAGCTCGCCCGACGCCGCAACGAGACATTTGCCGCAGACTCCGCGTCCGCCGCAGGGCTTCGGCAGCGGAACGCCGAGCGTTTGAAGCGCTTCGGCAATGGTCTGTCCGACGGCATGAAAAGTCAGAATCATGGATGAGCCTTTCTTTGGGAAAAATCAGGGACGCCAGTATTCGCCGTAATCCTTGCTGCCGTCTTCCTTATAATAATGCGTACAGCCGAGCTTTCCTGCGAAGGGCAGGTAAGTGAAGACCGCCGACACCGCGCCTTCGTTCGCCGAAACGACGCGGATGCGGCACAGCCCGAAACCGTAATGCGCGCTTTCGTGAAGATCCGCGAGACGTTCTTCGTTTACGAACGCCGCCGCGCTTTCCGGGATCTCGACGAAAGGATGCGCGTCCAGAAAGACTACCGTCCCCGCCAGAATGGCCGCAGTCAGGACGGCTGCGGGAAGAATGATCAGAGCGCGTTTCTTCATGAGGGAGGCTCCTTTCCGAAGCGTTTCCTTTATTATACCGTATTTTTCCTCTCTTTGCAAGAGAAAAAGCGGGAGAATCAAAAAAAATAATGAAAAGGGGCTTGACAATCACGTGAACGTGTGATATAATCTTGATACAACGAGCAGGAAAGGAGCTGATTATTATCAGACTCGAGATCGAGAACACTCTCATCCCGGGGACCGTGATGGACCGAAAGAAAATGGGGAACGTCGCGGGTCTCGACTTTCTGAATAAGATCTACTTTATTACCGACGGGATCATGCTGGCGCAGATCCGTGAGATCAGCGGGATCGACGGCTCGACGCTCCAGAACTGGACCAAGCGGGGATGGGTCGCCAACGCGCACAACAAGCGCTACAACAAGGATCAGCTGTCGCGGATCCTCATCATCAATATGATGCGCGACTCCATGCAGCTTGACCGTATCGCGCAGCTGCTTACTTACGTCAACGGCAGGACCGAGGACACCAGCGACGATATCATTCCCGAAAGCGAGCTTTACGATTATCTCTGCCGGATCATCGACGAAATGGTGCGCGACGAGCTTCCGCCCGACGCGGATTCCCTGAAGAGCATCATTGTCAGAACGCTCGCAGGGTACGAGGAGCGTGCGGCGGGCGCGCGAAAACGGCTCGAACGAGCCAGCGAGATCATGATCACCGCTTACTATGCGACGCTTGTGCGGCAGAAAGCCAACAAGCTGTTCGACGATGTGTTTGCCGCATCGTGTTGATTTGAGGAGGAGGCTTTGTTTATGTCGGCTTGGTGGAACAGCCTGACGGATTTACAGAAGATTTTTGCCTGCATCGGCGTTCCCGCAACGCTGGTGCTGATCGTTCAGACGATCTTGCTGCTGTTCGGCATCGGGGACGGGGATTCCGACACGGACCTTGACGGCGACGGCGTTCCGGACGATCTGGAAAGCGACGGAGACGGAGACGGCGGACTGGCGCTCTTCTCGGTGCGCGGCATCGTCGGTATGCTCTGCATCGCCGGATGGTCGGGGATCGTCTTTCTCGACGCGGGGCTGAACGCGGGACTTGCGGTCGTGCTGGCGTGCCTGTGCGGCGCCGCGGCGCTGTTTGCCATCGCCTACCTGATGAAGGCGGTTCTGAAGCTCCAGTCGAGCGGCAATATTCAGCTCGGGTACGCGGTCGGCAAGACCGGCGAGGTCTATCTGCCCATCCCGCCGAAGGGACAGGGACACGGAAAGATCAACATCATGGTGCAGGACCGCTACATCGAGGTGGACGCCGTGACCTGTGCGGAAACGACGCTGAAAACCGGCGAGCTTGTCCGGGTAGTCTCCACCGACGAGATGGGGACGGTCGTCGTCGAACCGCTTGTGCGGGAATGAACGTTTATGGAATCATCCGGGGAACCGGAAAATTATGAATCAAAGGAGAATCTGTCATGCCTTATTTAGAATCCGGCAATCTGCTCGCGCTGATCTGCGTGATCGCGCTCCTCGTGCTGACGACGCTGATCGTCATCGCGTCCCGCTACCGCAAATGTCCTTCCGACAAGGTGATGGTCATCTACGGTAAGGTCGGCAGCAACGCCGACGGAACCTCCCGCTCCGCCAAGTGCATCCACGGCGGCGCATCCTTCATCTGGCCGGTCATTCAGGCAGTCGAATACCTCGATCTGACGCCGATGTCGATCAACGTCGACCTGCGCAACGCGCTGTCCAAGCAGAACATCCGCGTTGACGTCCCGTCCCGTTTCACCGTCGGTATCTCGACCGAAGCCGGCATCATGCAGAACGCCGCAGAGCGTCTGCTCGGTCTGAAGCTCGACGATATTCAGGAGCTTGCGAAGGATATCATTTTCGGTCAGCTTCGTCTGGTCATCGCAACGATGGAGATCGAGGAGATCAACACCGACCGCGACAAGTTCCTCGAAGCCGTCTCCCGCAACGTCGAGACCGAGCTGAAAAAGATCGGTCTGCGTCTTATCAACGTCAACGTCACCGATATCACCGATGAGAGCGGATATATCGTCGCTCTCGGTAAGGAAGCCGCCGCAAAGGCGATCAACGACGCGAAGATCTCGGTCGCACAGGCTGACCGCGAGGGTGCGATCGGTTCCGCGAACGCGGAACGCGACCAGAGAATCAACGTCTCGATGGCAAACTCCGAAGCGATCAAGGGTGAAAACGAAGCGAAGGTCCAGGTCGCCGAGTCCGAGGCGCTCCGCCGCGAACGCGAGGCGGAAGCTCTCAAGCGCGCGACCGCAGCCGAAAAGATCCAGTCCGCGAAAGCGCTCGAAGAGGCTTACGCCGCCGAGCAGGCCGCCGAAAAAGCGCGTGCCGCGCTCCAGACCGCTACGCTCGAAGCCGACGTCCTCGTCAAGGCTGAGATCGAAAAGAAGCAGATCGAACTGAAAGCCGAAGCAGAAGCCGAAGAGATCCGCCGCCGCGCGAAGGGTGAAGCCGACGCAACGCTGCTCAAGATGCAGGCGGAAGCAGACGGTATGCGCGCGATGCTGACCAAGCAGGCAGAAGGTTTCGCCGAGATCGTCAGATCGGCAGGCGGCGCGTCGGACGACGCAGTACGTCTGATGATCGCCGACAAGCTCGAAGAGCTGACGAGGATCCAGGTCGACGCGATCAAGAACCTCAAGATCGACAAGGTGACGGTCTGGGACGGCGGAAACGC
>JAZRXB010000148.1:0-9162 GCA_045600005.1 Eubacteriales bacterium
CGTCAGATTTCCCGTCAGACGAAACAAACCCCGGAAGGCATAGTACCTCCTATGCCGACGAAATTTGTACAGTATGACGGGAAAGATGCAGGCAAGCGTGCCATCAAGGCGAAAGCCGTGAATTGTGCGGTATTGCCTTAATTTTCGCCGAACAGATCCTGCCACTGACGCTCGGCGAACCAGCGGTGCGCTTCGGGAGTATAGTGACCGTTGTCCTTCTGGAAGATCCCGTGGCTCATCGGCGCATCGGTCCAGAGAGGGGACTTGCGCAGGTCGAGCACGCGGCAGTCCGACAGGATGTCGGCAAAACGGTCGAAAAGAGACGACAGGCGTTCCAGACGGTCGGCGGGGAACAGCTCGCACAGCGGACGGTAGAGGTAGAGAGGAATCCGGCTGCCGGTATCGTCGCTGCCCAGCGCGGTGAAGAAGCCCCAGAACAGATTCCGGTAGTTGGCTTCCGCTTCGTTGAGCGCCTTGGAGCCGGTGGAGGCTTCGGTCTCCCACTGATTCCAGTGCAGTCCGATGACGCGCGGATGCTTTCCCGACGCGATGAGGTCGATCATGGCGAGCGAGAGGATGCTGACGGCGAGCGGATACAGGGAAATATCGCATACGCCGAGCGGACCGGGCTTCAGGACCGGCTCGCGCATCGGGTACCACATATTCTGACGGTTCGCCTCAAACTGTGCGACGCCCTGAGAGCCGACCGAGATCTGAATGACATAGAGGCCGGGTAATTCTTCGCCGCTGTCGATCGCGTTCTGCCATTTTGCGGCGAACAGATTGGCAAGACAGCAGGTATCGTCCTGCGTTTCGCCGAGATTCATGCCGGCGGTGGTAAAGCCGCTCCACGTCACGCCGTCAAGGTCGTAGGACTGGTTGAATTCACGGGAGAGTCCGAACACGTTTTTCAGCGGCGTGCGGATGATCTCGCTTTCAGGCAGACGGGTGGCGTGCGCGTGCGCGTTCGACTGACCGAACACGATGAGCAGCGGCGCGTCGGAGGAGGAAAAAACGGTCTTCATCAGTCGTTCCTCGGCGGGTACTTCGCGGCGTCCTGACGGCGGATCTCCGTGCGGCGGATCTTGCCGCTGGTGGTCTTCGGCAGCTCGTCGACGAATTCGACGACGCGGGGATACTTGTAAGGCGCGGTCGTGACCTTGACGTGGTTCTGGATCTCCTTGGTCAGCGCGGCGCGGCTCTCGTCGGTGGCGAGACGGTCGCGCCATGCTTTCGCCACGACGATGGTCGCCTTGACGACCTGACCGCGGACCGGGTCGGGAACGGCGGTGACGGCGCATTCCAGAACGGCGGGATGGGTCATCAGCGCGCTTTCGACCTCGAACGGACCGATGCGGTAGCCGGAGCATTTGATCACGTCGTCGTTGCGTCCCTCGAACCAGTAGTAGCCGTCCGAGTCGCGCCATGCCATGTCGCCGGTGTTGTAGACGCCGTCCTTCCAGGCGTGTTCCATCGCTTCGGGCGCGTTCAGGTATTCCATGAACAGACCGGCCGGATGCTCGCCGCCGTTTTTGATGACGATCGAGCCGACGATGCCGTCCTCGCAGGACTTGCCGTTTTCGTCCACGATGTCAAGATCGTACAGCGGAGAGGGCTTGCCGGTGGAGCCGACCTTGATCGGATCCCAGCCGAAGTTGGCGATCAGCACGGTCGTTTCGGACTGTCCGAGACCCTCGTGGATCGTCAGCCCCGTCACTTCTCTGAAACGCTCGACGACTTCGGGGTTCAGCGGTTCGCCCGCCGTGCCGCAGTGGTGCAGTGTCGAGAAGTCGGTGTGCGACATATCTTCCTTGATCAGATAGCGGTAGATCGTCGGCGGCGCGCAGAAGGTGGTGAGCTTCAGATGGTCGATGGCGGCGAGAAGGTTGGCGGGAACGAACTTGTCGTTGTCGTAGGCGACGTTGACCGCGCCGCAGATCCACTGACCGTAGCTCTTGCCCCATGCGAACTTTGCCCAGCCGGAGTCGGCGACGGTGAGGTGGCGTCCGCCGTCCTCGACCTTCTGCCAGTAATGCGCGGTGACGATGTGTCCGAGCGGGTAGAGGAAGTTGTGCGTGATCATCTTCGGCATACCGGTCGTGCCGGACGTGAAGTACATCAGCATGGTGTCGAAGTTTGTGCTTGCCGCGTCCCCGGTCGGACGGGGGAAATCGGGCGACGCTTCGCGGGTGAGCTTTCTCATGTCGAGGAACTCGTCGCCGAACCGTTCGGTGATGTCGTCGCCGACCAGACCGACGTGACGGAGCGTTTTGCATTTTGCGCGCGAATTCCGGATGTGACCGATGACATTATCGTCCTCGGCGGCGATGATCATGCTGATCTCAGCCGCGTCGCAGCGATAAATGATATCCTTTTCGGTGAGAAGGAAGGTGGCGGGGATCGCGGTGGCGGCGAGCTTGCAGAGCGCGACCAGCGTGAACCAGATCTCGGGGCGCTGCTTTAAGATGAGAAGCACGCGGTCGCCCTTTCCGATCCCGAGCGAGGAAAGCACGTTCGCGATGCGGTCGGACTGCTCCTTGACGTCGGCGAAGGTGAAATGACGTTCGCCGCCCTCGTCGTTGATCCAGACCAGCGCGGGCTTTTCCGGGTCGAGACGGGCGTATTCGTCGACGATATCATAGCCGAAATTGAAATTTTCCGGGATGTTCAGCCGATAGTTTTTCTTGAAGTCCTCGTAGCTGTCAAAGTCAATTCTCGGCAGATATTTGCTTAAAAAATTCATGACTGCCTTTCCGACAGAGAATTCTCTGCCTTTGTCCGGTTACTTTAGTGATTCTTTGCGTTTTCGTTGATGACGGTCAGAAACTTCGAGACGACGCCGATGGCGCGCTGACCGTGCGGGATGGACGGATTGAAGTAGATCGAGTCTCCGGCGCGGAGGATATATTCTCTGCCGTTCAGATTGACGGCGACCGTGCCTTCCAGCACGAAGTTGAATTCCTGTCCTTCGTGAACGACGAGATCGGGGATATCGTCGGTCGGGTCGAGGGTGACGATCATCGGCTCCATTTCTCTGCCGATATAATTATATGCGAGAGAGGAGAAACGGTAGCCGGCGAAGCGCTCCACGTCGAGTCCTTTGCCCTGACGGATGATGGTGTAGTCGACCATGCGCGGCTCGTCTCCGAGCAGCAGAACGGTCGGGTCGACGCCCAGCTCGTTGGCGATGAGGTAGAGCTTGCCGACCGGAATATCGACGGCGGCGTTTTCGTAGTCGTCATAGACCGCGCGGGTCACGCCGATATTGGCGGCGACGACGTCCGCGTCGATCTCAAGAATAGAACGCAGCTCGCGCACGCGCGAGGCAATCTGTTCGACCTGTGGAAGCATATTGTGATTCCTCCGTTTCGGATTCTGTCAGATTTGGATACTATCCCATAATATATATATTATATCATAGGACGGCGGGAAATACAAGGGATAATTTCGACAAATGAGTGAACGGGTTATGAAGAAATCTCCGTAAAGTTTATGGGGGCTTCAAAAATTCCGTATCAGACGAAATTTTTCGGGTCCCCGGATAACTTGAGGTTGCTTTTTTCGGCGGTTTGTGCTATAATCAAAGAAAAACCATTTGGGAGGTCATTATGCTGACAGAACAGGATATCAAAAAAGTCAAAGGTCAGGGCTTTTTGCTGAACCGCGGGACCGAAAAGTTTTCGGCGCGCGTTGTGACGGGCAACGGCACGCTTTCGGCGGATGAAATGCGCACGCTCTGCGACGCGGCGGAGAAATTCGGCGCGGGACGGGTCTGCATGACCACGCGGCTGGGCATCGAGATCCCCGGCATCCCCTTTGAGAGCATTCCCGCTTTCCAGGAATACATCGGAAAAGCCGGACTCTATGCCGGCGGGACCGGCGCGAAGGTCAGACCGATCGTCGCCTGCAAGGGAACGACCTGCACGTTCGGACTTTACGACACACAGGGACTTGCGGCGGAGCTGCATGAGAGATTCTATCTCGGCTGGCACGACGTGACGCTGCCCGCGAAGTTCAAGATCGCCTGCGGAGGCTGTCCGAACAACTGCGTCAAGCCCGACCTCAACGACCTCGGCATCATCGGTCAGCGCCCGCCGGTCTATGACGAGGCGGTCTGCCGTGCGTGCGGCAAGTGCGCGGCCGCGGAAAAATGCCCGATGAAAGCGGTCGCAAAGCAGCCGGGCGAAAAGCCGGTCCGGGACGAAGCGGTCTGCAACAACTGCGGACGCTGCGCATCCTTCTGCCCGTTCGGCGCGTATCGTGAGGGCGAGGTCCTTTATAAGCTGGTGCTCGGCGGACGCTGGGGACGCAGGGGACTGGTCGGCGTGCCGATGAAGAAGCTCTTCACGAGAGACGAGCTGTTCGGCGCGGTCGAGCGCGCGCTGATCTTCTACCGGGACAACGGCGTGACGGGCGAGCGTTTCTCCGCGACCATCGAACGGGTCGGCAGAGAAACGGCGGAAGCATTCATCGAAGGCAGAGCCGAATAAGCGGCGGAAGCGTTCGTCGAAGGCAGAGCCGGATAACATCGGAAGCGTTCATCGAAAAGAAAAACGATTAAAACAGCAAACCGGGAAGCCGCGGCTTCCCGGTTTGCTGTTTTAATCGTTTTTCTTTTCGATGAACGCTTCCGATGTTATCCGGCTCTGCCTTCGACGAACGCTTCCGCCGCTTATTCGGCTCTGCCTTCGATGAATGCTTCCGCCGTTTCTCTGCCGACCCGTTCGATGGTCGCGGAGAAACGCTCGCCCGTCACGCCGTTGTCCCGGTAGAAGATCAGCGCGCGCTCGACCGCGCCGAACAGCTCGTCTCTCGTGAAGAGCTTCTTCATCGGCACGCCGACCAGTCCCCTGCGTCCCCAGCGTCCGCCGAGCACCAGCTTATAAAGGACCTCGCCCTCACGATACGCGCCGAACGGGCAGAAGGATGCGCAGCGTCCGCAGTTGTTGCAGACCGCTTCGTCCCGGACCGGCTTTTCGCCCGGCTGCTTTGCGACCGCTTTCATCGGGCATTTTTCCGCGGCCGCGCACTTGCCGCACGCACGGCAGACCGCCTCGTCATAGACCGGCGGGCGCTGACCGATGATGCCGAGGTCGTTGAGGTCGGGCTTGACGCAGTTGTTCGGACAGCCTCCGCAGGCGATCTTGAACTTCGCGGGCAGCGTCACGTCGTGCCAGCCGAGATAGAATCTCTCATGCAGCTCCGCCGCAAGTCCCTGTGTGTCGTAAAGTCCGAACGTGCAGGTCGTTCCCTTGCAGGCGACGATCGGTCTGACCTTCGCGCCGGTCCCGCCGGCATAGAGTCCGGCTTTTCCGATGTATTCCTGGAAAGCGGGAATGCTCTCAAAGGGGATGCCGGGGATCTCGATGCCCAGCCGCGTGGTCATGCAGACCCGTCCCGCGCCGAATTTCTCCGCCGCGTCGCAGAGCGTGCGCATTTCATCCGCCGAAAGCGTGCCGTTGCCCGTCACAACGCGCGCCGAAAACTTTTCGGTCCCGCGGTTCAGCAAAAAGCCCTGACCTTTGACTTTTTTGATATCCTGTTCTGTCAGCATAATGACCTCCCAAATGGTTTTTCTTTGATTATAGCACAAACCGCCGAAAAAAGCAACCTCAAGTTATCCGGGGACCCGAAAAATTTCGTCTGATACGGAATTTTTGAAGCCCCCATAAACTTTACGGAGATTTCTTCATAACCCGTTCACTCATTTGTCGAAATTATCCCTTGTATTTCCCGCCGTCCTATGATATAATATATATATTATGGGATAGTATCCAAATCTGACAGAATCCGAAACGGAGGAATCACAATATGCTTCCACAGGTCGAACAGATTGCCTCGCGCGTGCGCGAGCTGCGTTCTATTCTTGAGATCGACGCGGACGTCGTCGCCGCCAATATCGGCGTGACCCGCGCGGTCTATGACGACTACGAAAACGCCGCCGTCGATATTCCGGTCGGCAAGCTCTACCTCATCGCCAACGAGCTGGGCGTCGACCCGACCGTTCTGCTGCTCGGAGACGAGCCGCGCATGGTCGACTACACCATCATCCGTCAGGGCAAAGGACTCGACGTGGAGCGCTTCGCCGGCTACCGTTTCTCCTCTCTCGCATATAATTATATCGGCAGAGAAATGGAGCCGATGATCGTCACCCTCGACCCGACCGACGATATCCCCGATCTCGTCGTTCACGAAGGACAGGAATTCAACTTCGTGCTGGAAGGCACGGTCGCCGTCAATCTGAACGGCAGAGAATATATCCTCCGCGCCGGAGACTCGATCTACTTCAATCCGTCCATCCCGCACGGTCAGCGCGCCATCGGCGTCGTCTCGAAGTTTCTGACCGTCATCAACGAAAACGCAAAGAATCACTAAAGTAACCGGACAAAGGCAGAGAATTCTCTGTCGGAAAGGCAGTCATGAATTTTTTAAGCAAATATCTGCCGAGAATTGACTTTGACAGCTACGAGGACTTCAAGAAAAACTATCGGCTGAACATCCCGGAAAATTTCAATTTCGGCTATGATATCGTCGACGAATACGCCCGTCTCGACCCGGAAAAGCCCGCGCTGGTCTGGATCAACGACGAGGGCGGCGAACGTCATTTCACCTTCGCCGACGTCAAGGAGCAGTCCGACCGCATCGCGAACGTGCTTTCCTCGCTCGGGATCGGAAAGGGCGACCGCGTGCTTCTCATCTTAAAGCAGCGCCCCGAGATCTGGTTCACGCTGGTCGCGCTCTGCAAGCTCGCCGCCACCGCGATCCCCGCCACCTTCCTTCTCACCGAAAAGGATATCATTTATCGCTGCGACGCGGCTGAGATCAGCATGATCATCGCCGCCGAGGACGATAATGTCATCGGTCACATCCGGAATTCGCGCGCAAAATGCAAAACGCTCCGTCACGTCGGTCTGGTCGGCGACGACATCACCGAACGGTTCGGCGACGAGTTCCTCGACATGAGAAAGCTCACCCGCGAAGCGTCGCCCGATTTCCCCCGTCCGACCGGGGACGCGGCAAGCACAAACTTCGACACCATGCTGATGTACTTCACGTCCGGCACGACCGGTATGCCGAAGATGATCACGCACAACTTCCTCTACCCGCTCGGACACATCGTCACCGCGCATTACTGGCAGAAGGTCGAGGACGGCGGACGCCACCTCACCGTCGCCGACTCCGGCTGGGCAAAGTTCGCATGGGGCAAGAGCTACGGTCAGTGGATCTGCGGCGCGGTCAACGTCGCCTACGACAACGACAAGTTCGTTCCCGCCAACCTTCTCGCCGCCATCGACCATCTGAAGCTCACCACCTTCTGCGCGCCGCCGACGATCTACCGCTATCTGATCAAGGAAGATATGTCGCACACCGACTTCTCGACACTGCACCACTGCGGCACGGCGGGCGAACCGCTGAACCCCGAAGTCGTCGAGCGTTTCAGAGAAGTGACGGGGCTGACGATCCACGAGGGTCTCGGACAGTCCGAAACGACCGTGCTGATCGCCAACTTCGGCTGGGATCCGATCAAGGTCGGCTCCACCGGCAAGCCCTCTCCGCTGTACGATCTTGACATCGTGGACGAAAACGGCAAGTCCTGCGAGGACGGCATCGTCGGCTCGATCGTCATCAAAAACGGCGGCGAGCATCCGGCCGGTCTGTTCATGGAATACCTGAACGCGCCCGAAGCGATGGAACACGCCTGGAAGGACGGCGTCTACAACACCGGCGACATGGCATGGCGCGACTCGGACGGCTACTACTGGTTCGAGGGACGCAACGACGACGTGATCAAATGCTCCGGCTACCGCATCGGTCCGTTCGAGGTCGAAAGCGCGCTGATGACCCATCCCGCCGTTCTGGAATGCGCCGTCACCGCCGTTCCCGACCCGGTCCGCGGTCAGGTCGTCAAGGCGACCATCGTCGTGGCGAAAGCATGGCGCGACCGTCTCGCCACCGACGAGAGCCGCGCCGCGCTGACCAAGGAGATCCAGAACCACGTCAAGGTCACGACCGCGCCTTACAAGTATCCCCGCGTCGTCGAATTCGTCGACGAGCTGCCGAAGACCACCAGCGGCAAGATCCGCCGCACGGAGATCCGCCGTCAGGACGCCGCGAAGTACCCGCCGAGGAACGACTGATGAAGACCGTTTTTTCCTCCTCCGACGCGCCGCTGCTCATCGTGTTCGGTCAGTCGAACGCGCACGCGCACGCCACCCGTCTGCCTGAAAGCGAGATCATCCGCACGCCGCTGAAAAACGTGTTCGGACTCTCCCGTGAATTCAACCAGTCCTACGACCTTGACGGCGTGACGTGGAGCGGCTTTACCACCGCCGGCATGAATCTCGGCGAAACGCAGGACGATACCTGCTGTCTTGCCAATCTGTTCGCCGCAAAATGGCAGAACGCGATCGACAGCGGCGAAGAATTACCCGGCCTCTATGTCATTCAGATCTCGGTCGGCTCTCAGGGCGTCGCACAGTTTGAGGCGAACCGTCAGAATATGTGGTACCCGATGCGCGAGCCGGTCCTGAAGCCCGGTCCGCTCGGCGTATGCGATATTTCCCTGTATCCGCTCGCCGTCAGCATCCTCTCGCTCGCCATGATCGACCTCATCGCGTCGGGAAAGCATCCGCGCGTCATCGGACTGCACTGGAATCAGTGGGAGACCGAAGCCTCCACCGGCTCCAAGGCGCTCAACGAAGCGGAAGCCAACTACCGGAATCTGTTCTGGGGCTTCTTCACCGCGCTGGGCAGCGACGATACCGGCAGCCGGATTCCTCTCTACCTCTACCGTCCGCTGTGCGAGCTGTTCCCCGCCGACCGTCTGGAACGCCTGTCGTCTCTTTTCGACCGTTTTGCCGACATCCTGTCGGACTGCCGCGTGCTCGACCTGCGCAAGTCCCCTCTCTGGACCGATGCGCCGATGAGCCACGGGATCTTCCAGAAGGACAACGGTCACTATACTCCCGAAGCGCACCGCTGGTTCGCCGAGCGTCAGTGGCAGGATCTGTTCGGCGAAAATTAAGGCAATACCGCACAATTCACGGCTTTCGCCTTGATGGCACGCTTGCCTGCATCTTTCCCGTCATACTGTACAAATTTCGTCGGCATAGGAGGTACTATGCCTTCCGGGGTTTGTTTCGTCTGACGGGAAATCTGACG
>JAZRXB010000149.1:0-4199 GCA_045600005.1 Eubacteriales bacterium
CAAGCGGTCTTAGGAAGACAACTGTGGTACCCAACTCCTTGGCTCACAGAACGACATGGCTACGATCCGACTTCTTGTCTGTTGTCAAGCCGGTTTCGTCCGGGACCGAACCGGTTCCGCCCGACACCGAACCGGTTCCGCCCGACACCGAACCCGCTTCGCCCGACACCGAACCCGCTTCGCCCGAGACCGAGCCGGTTCCGCCTGAGACCGAACCGGTTCCGCCCGACACCGAACCCGCTTCGCCCGAGACCGAATCGGTTCCGCCCGAGACGACGGCTCCGCCTGTTCCGCCCGACCCGCCTGCCGCCGCGCCTGAGTACGACGAAGCAAACTTCTTTGAAAACGGAATGTTCATCTACGGCGACGCGGTGTATATGCAGACCGGCTACTCAGAAAAGCTGGCGAAGAGATTTTACCGTTCCTCCGCCGCGCTGAGCGATTCGTTCGCAGATTCGCCCCATGTCACGGTCGTCGCGGCTCCCGCGTCGTCGATGATACTGGACGATTCGCCGATCGCAAAGTACATCACGAAGCAGGACGCGATCTTTGATAAGCTCGAAAACGCCGCGTCGGGGCTTGTGGATTTCGTCAATGTCTACCCCGAACTGGCTATGCACCGGGACGAGTATCTGTTCTTCCGTTCCGACCACCACTGGACGGCGCTGGGCGCGTATTACGCCTACCGCGCTTATGCCGAAAGTCTCGGCTTTGAGCCGACCCCGCTCGAAGCGTTTGAAACGCTGCTCCTTAACGCCCGCTACCACGGCAGCTGCTACACCTACACCAAAGACCCGCGCGTGCAGGAGTTTGCCGACGAGATCATCGCCTATCTGCCGACAAAGCCCTGTTCGATGACCGTTTACACGTCCTACGCGACGCTCGAATACGATTCCTGCATCGTGGCGAAAAATCACAACTATCTGTCGTTCATCAGCGGCGACAACCCGCTGACCGTGATAAACGTCCCGGACAACCCGCAGGACAGCGCGGTCCTCGTGCTGAAGGATTCGTTCGGCGACTGCTTCGTGCCGTTTTTATGCGAGCATTTCGGCACGATCGTCGTCGTCGACCCGCGCTACTACGTCGGTCCGCTGTCCGAGCTTGGCGAGCTGTGGGAGTTCGACGAGATCCTCGTCTTCAACAGCGCGGTCAACGTAAGCTCCGGCAGCTGGTACACGCTGCTCGACGAAGCGGCGGCTGGACCGTCGGAGGAGGAAACGGCCCAGTGACCGCTCAAAGGCGGACACGAAAAACTGCCCGTTTTCGTTCGCTTCGGGACGATAATGAGAATACCTGTCGAAAAAAGAGAAAAAATCTCTGATCGACAGGTATTTTTGCCCTGACGGGCATCGTGATGTATACTGCCATGCGGCTTGGCGGCGCATACGCCGCCAAGCCGTACATCATTCGCCGCAGGCGAACATCATGCATGAAATGCGCATCATTTCGGCGCGTGACAGCAAATGCCGAAAATCAGCCTGATCGACACGCGCCGAACAAAGCCGGGCGTTTCTTTATGAAACCGGACGTCTATTCTCTCCACGCGCACTCGAACAGCGCTTCAAAAAGACAGTAGTGCCGGAGCAGGATCTCCTCCGCGCCGAAGGCGTTTTTGTCAAGAAGCCCTTCGTTCGATTCGTAGGTCGACGACACCGCGCCGCAGACGTGGTGGAGCGCCGAGGTGAGGTTGAAGGAAGGCGGCGGGACGTTTTCCAGCCCCTTCACCGACTGGACGAGGGACGCATATCCGAGCGCGGCTTCCTTTCCGGCGATCCGTTCGGCGAGCCGGTGCACGCTCTGACGGACAGAAAGCGGCGTGTAGGCGGGCTGGAGGAGCAGATTCGTCGAGTTCGAGCCGCCGTGCAGACCGATGACGCATTCGGGCGCTTCCTCGTCGCAGAACGCGAGCAGAGCGCGGGTCTCTGCCGCCATCGGCGCGAAGAAATTGTCGTGCATCAGGTTCACGCCGTCGTCGTTGTAATACGCGCCGAGGAAGCCCGCCGCGTCCTTGATCGGGTGGACCTTCTTGCAGTCGGGCCAGCCGCAGAGCGAGCCGTCCTTCCACGTTCCCTGACCGTGATAGCGGAGCGCTTCGGGCGTTTCGCCGAGCATCGAATCGGGTGCGCAGCGCGCGCGCCCGTCGGCGTTGTAGACGGGGACGACGATCAGCCGCGCCCCCGAGCTTTCATAGGCTTCGGTCAGCGGCGGGACCTCTCTGCCGCGAAGGTCGCGCCCGGTCTCGAGCAGGGAAACGAGATTCAGAAGCGCCGCGACGCCCTCGGTCTCCTGCCCGTGCGTCGCGCCGATGAGCAGGATGGTCGGACGCTTCCCGGCGCGGTCGGCGTAACAGGACGGGTCCTTCGCTCCGCAGGCGGAGGAGTAGTTGGCGCGGCGGGCGTAGTCGACCTTTTCGCCGTAGGTGAGATAACGGACGGTGTGACCGCCGGGAGTCGTGCAGAGGGTGTGGACGACGCCGCGTGACGCGCTGTCCATCGCGCGGTCGGCGTCGGCGAGCGTGGTTTTCCAGAAGGGATAGGCAAGAAACGTGTCGGTCATGGTTTTCCTCCGGTTGGCATGGGATTTTTCAATCATTATTATAGTACCGCGCGGCGCGTCTGTCAACCGTTCGGAAAAAAACACTTGCGGACGAACGGATTTTGTGATAGAATAGAAAAAAACGAGGGGGTACAGATCATGTGGAGCTTTCAGTTAAAAAAGAAAACGAACCCGGCGGATCCCGCCGCGCCGGTCTGCCCGGATAACGGAGCGCCGACCGCCGGTTCGGACGGACGTGTGCCGGTCGCCGGTTCGGACGGACGTGTGCCGACCGCCGGTTCGGACGGACGTGCGCCGACCGCCGGTTCGGACGGGCATGCGCCGACCGCCGCGCCGGACGGCGCAAACCGAACCGGCGCTTCGTGGGAGCGCGTGCGCGACCGCATCCGCGGCAGTCTGATCGGAGGGGCGGCGGGAGACGCGCTCGGCTGCCCGGTCGAATTCATCAGCCGGAACCGGATCCTTGCCGTTTACGGCGAGGGCGGCATCCGCTCCTATCGGACCGACGGGAACGGAAAAGCGCTGATCTCGGACGACACGCAGATGACGCTTTTCACCGCCGACGGTCTGCTGACGGCGCGCGTGAGCGGCAGAATGCCCGAAGAATGCCTTGCCGAAGCCTACCGGGACTGGTACCGGACGCAGACCGAACGCTTTTCGGCGGGCGGAGAGCGGCTGCTCGGCGTGCCGGAGCTGTTCGCGCGGCGCGCGCCGGGCAACACCTGCCTTTCCGCCGTCAGCGCGTCCTTTGCGGGACGTGCCGGAAGCACGGAGCTGCCGATCAACAACAGCAAGGGCTGCGGCGGCGTGATGCGGGCGGCGCCGGTCGGACTGCTCGCCGGGTGTGAGATCGGCGAGGTCGACCGGCTCGGCGCGGAATGCGCGGCGCTGACGCACGGGCATCCGCTCGGCTGGCTTCCGGCGGCTGTGCTGGCGCATCTCGTGAACCGGCTGACGTTTTCGGACGGCGAAACGCTCGCGGGGCTGATCGGGGAAGCGAAGGACGCTCTCTGCCTGCGCTGGGGAGATCTTCCGGAGACCGGAACGCTCTGTGCGCTGATCGACCGCGCCGTGACGTTTGCCGCGAACGGTCGGTCGGACGCGGAAAACATCGAAGCGCTCGGCGAAGGCTGGGTGGCGGAGGAGACGCTGGCAGTCGCGCTCTACTGCGCGCTGCGATACGAGCACGATTTTTCGGGCGGACTGATCGCGTCGGTCAATCACGACGGCGACAGCGATTCGACAGGCGCGGTGACGGGGAACCTCCTCGGCGCGGTCTGCGGATACGACGCGATGGACGAAGCGTGGAAGCGGGAGCTTGAGCTGCACACGCTGATTTTATCGGCCGCGGACGATCTTGCCGCGCTCGCTTCCGGCGCGTCCGGCGCAGAACGGCTTGAAAAGTACGGAAAAACAGCTGAAAAATGAACGTTTTCCGCGCAGGACGTTTCCGAAACGTTCGACCGGAAACGGCGGGAAATTGAACGTTTTCCGCGCAGGACGTTTCCGAAACGTTCGACCGGAAACGGCGGGAAAATGAACGTTTTCCGCGCAGGACGTTTCGTGCGCACCCGGTGCAAGGCAGATGAATAATGAACGACGCTCCGTTCCCCGGATCGGGGAACGGAGCGTTTCGTTAT
>JAZRXB010000150.1:0-3697 GCA_045600005.1 Eubacteriales bacterium
TCTGCTCGCGCGCTACGCGGGAACGGTGAAGGGAAGCGAGGTCGGAAAGTTCGACGCCTGTCTGCGTCTGTTGCGGAACGGAAAGCAGGGGCTGCGTCTGTGCGACCCGGCGCTTCTCACGGCGGCGGACGTTCGCGCGGCGACCGCGGCGTGGACGGTATTCGCTTCGGCAGAAAAAGAAAGAACGGGGGTCTGAAAGACCTCCGTTCCTGTCGGGAATGTTACTGAGCGTTTTCGGAATTTTCGACGTCGCCGATCTCAACAACGTCGCCGTCAGAGACTTCGAGAGAAAGCGTGCCGTCATCGTTCGTCGGTACAGAGATCGTCGTATCCGGCTGGAAGATGTACATCAGGATGACGACGACGCAGAAGCAGACGGCAACGATGCCGGTGATGCGGGAGAGCATCTTGTCTGCGGTCTTGCCCTTCGTCTTGCCGAAGAACGTGTCAGCCGAGCTGCTGCCGGCGATCGCGCCGCCCAGACCATGCTCGTGGCTGTCCTGCATCAGAACGACAGCGACCAGAAATACCGCCGCAACCAGCAGAAGAATGCCAAGTACAATATTCATTGAAAAAATTCCTCCTAATCCGCGGGAATCGCAGAATCATTGATAATACTATTCTATCACAGAAAAAAGAAAATTGCAAGGGGTTTTGGAAAAAATTCATGAAGAATCCGAAAAAAACCGAGCCGGAAGACGGCTTATGAGCCGGATAGGAACGACAGGAGCGTTTCGTAGGCCTCTGCGAAGCGCCGGTTCGGCTTCTGATGAAAGAGCGAGCGGTCGAGAAAATACACGCGCCCGTTTTTCACGGCGGGGAGCGTGTCCCACACGGCGCCGAGCGACCTTTCGATCGACCGCCGCGCGTCCGCTTCGCTCGTGTGATACTGCACGACGATGACGTCCGCCGCAGCCGCGCAGACCGTCTCCGCGTCGGCGTCGATGCGCCCGATGCCGCCCGCCGCGTTGACCGCGCCCAGAGCGGCGAGCATCCCGCCGAGCGTCGTCGCTCCGCCCGAAAGCTGAAGCCCCTTCGTTCCGGTGAACAGTGCGAGCACGCGCGGGTGAGGGGGATCCTTCGCGCGTTCGATCACATCGTTCACCGCGCGCTGCACGTCGAGCGCGACGTTTTCCCACAGGTCCTCGCGCCGGTTCAGCGCGCTGAACACGCGGAACCATTTCATGTAATCGCCGAAATCCTCGTAGTCGACGGCGACGACCTCGATCCCGGCGGTCTTCGCGGCGGGCGCGATGGTCTGCCAGCCGTTCATCGCGGTGGAGCAGAGGATGAGGTCGGGCGCGAGCGCGATGATCCGTTCGACGTTCCAGCCCGACGGGTTGGAGGAGAGCGAAACGACCGTCATGCCGGGATCGTCGGCGACGTCGCGCCCGACGGACGAGATATACAGCTCGGACGCCGCTTCTCCGCCGATGCACCCGACCGCCGTTCCGCCCGCCTCGTACCAGAGCGTCGTGAAGCTCGCGTACAGGCAGACGACCCGGAGCGGCTCTTCGGGAATGCGAAGCGAATGCTCCGCGCCCGCCGCGTCGGTGAACGCGACCGTTCCGTCCCGGACGATCACCTCGTCGGTCCCGGACGGCTCTCCGCCGGTTCCGCATGAGACGGCCGAAAGAAGGGAAAATATCAGAAAAGCGCAGAGGATTCTCATGAAAAAAGAACGGAATCTCATTCAGATCACCACGATTTCCCGCCCGTCGGCGTGCAGAACGCTCAGGTCGGCGCCGTAAACCGATGTAAGCAGTTCCGGTTTCAACAGTTCGGAGGGTTTTCCGGACGCGGCGACGCTCCCGTCTTTCAGGAAGATCAGCCGGTCCGCACAGCGTGACGCGAGGTTCAGGTCGTGCAAGACCGCCAGAATGGTCGTGCCGCGTTCGGCTTGCAGACGCTTCATGAAAGCGGCGAGCCTGCTCTGACCGGCGAGGTCGAGGAAGGAGGACGGCTCGTCGAGCAGAAGCAGGGAGGGCGACTGCGCAGCCGCCATGGCGAGACGGACGCGCTGAAGCTCGCCGCCCGACAGCTCGCCGACCCGCCGGTCGGACAGCTCGGCAAGTCCGGTCAGGTCGAGCGCTTCGTCGACGGCGCGCTCGTCCGCTTCACGAAGGAAGGAGCCGCAGAACGGATAGCGGCCATAGGAGACATAGGCGCGGACCGTCACGTCGGGCAGACGGTCGGCGGTCTGTGCTAAGATCGCCAGCTTGCGCGCGAGCGCGGGACGGGAATAGTCGGTCAGGGGCTGACCGTCGAAGACGAACCCGCCGCCGGACGGTCGGAGAAGTCCCGCCGCCGCGCGCAGAAGCGTCGTTTTGCCGCAGCCGTTCGCGCCCGCCGCGACAACGATCTCACCACGGCGAAGCGAAAAATTCACGCCGCGAAGGACGGCGCGGGAGCCGTAGGAGACCGAAAGGTCAACTGCCCGGAGAATTTCGTCCGATTCGGTTTTGCGGTCCATGTCACGCCCCCTTTCTGACGAGCCACAGGAAAAACGGTACGCCGAGCAGCGACAGCGTGATGCCGACCGGCAGCTCGCCGACCGGCAGGATCACCCGTCCGAGCGTGTCGCAGAGCGTGACGAGCAGAAAACCGAGCAGAGCCGAAGCGGGCAGCATCCGCATATGGGACGCGCCGGTCAGCTTTCGCGCGATATGCGGCACGATCAGTCCGACGAAGCCGATCATGCCCGCCGCCGAGACCGCCGCTCCGGCGAGAAGCGAAGCGAGAAGCAAACAGCAGACCCGGAACGGCGCGACCCGCAGTCCGAGCGAAGCGGCAGTATCGTCGCCAAGCGATAAAATGTCGAGCTTTCCCGCGACGCAGAGGGCGAGCGTCAGCCCGGCGGCGGAGAAGGGCAGCAGGCGGAATAACGTTTCCCAGCCGCAGCCGTTCAGCCCGCCGACCAGAAAAGCGGCGGTATCGGCGAGCGAATCGGGGAACAGGGTGCGGATAACGTCGTTGAGCGCGCCGAACAGGCTCGAAACGGCAAGACCGGAGAGGATCAGCCGCCCCGTATCGAACGCGGTCGGAAGGGACGCCGTTCCGGCGAACCGTGCGATGAAGCCGCCGGAACGTCTCTTTTCCGCCGTACCGGAAGGCGCGGAGATCCCGTCCGTCGCGGATGCTTTACCGGAAGCGGACGGAGAAGCGCCGCCGGAACGATGCACGAAGCCTTTTGGCACGTGATCTTTCCGCGCTAAGACGGTGCGCACAGGATGGCTCCCGGCGAGCGCACAGACGAGGAACGCCGTTCCAGCCGCGCCGAGAATGGCAAAAAACGGAAGCCGCCTGCCGAGCGACGGGAAGACCGTCAGCACCAGACAGGCGGCAAAGGAAGCGCCGCTGTTCACGCCGACCGTGGACGGGGACGCCATCGGACTGCGCATGACCGCCTGCATGAGACATCCGGCGGCGGCGAGCGACGCGCCGACCAGACCGCCGGTCAGCACGCGCGGCAGACGGACGCCCGCGACTAAGATCCGGGCGGAACTGCCGTCGTCCACTGTGAGCGCACGGAAGATCTCCCCCGGCGTGAACCGGACGGAGCCGACGCAGACGCCGACGGCGGCTGACAGGATGCACAGAACGGCGAGCGTCGGAAGAAAGCGGTTTGATTTTCGTTCAGACATATATTAGCCGATCGTTTAATGCTTTAAGATGACAAACGTTATAATAAAATCCG
>JAZRXB010000151.1:0-18196 GCA_045600005.1 Eubacteriales bacterium
GGCACGCTTGCCTGCATCTTTCCCGTCATACTGTACAAATTTCGTCGGCATAGGAGGTACTATGCCTTCCGGGGTTTGTTTCGTCTGACGGGAAATCTGACGGCGCAATCGCACCATCAGAACTGTGCGGTAATGCCTTAATGCTTTAGGAATCTCGATGAAAGAATTCTGGGATTTCGTTCCATACTGTTGACTTTCAGCAACATCCATGATACATTTAGCCGATTGTTTAATGCTTTAAGATGACAAACGTTATAATAAGATCCGTTTTTATGTCGGCTTTGCCGACATAAAAACTCCTCTAAGGCGAGCCCTCGCGCCGATAAGGGGATAGCTGACAAAATGAATTTTGTCGGTCACGATAAGCGCTCGACTAATGATACATTTATAGGGAGGTATTTTCCGTGAAAGTGACATGGAACAAAAACCTCCTGATAATTTTGGTATATTTCACATTTCTTCCGGGGATACTCCGAATGACTGCTTTCATTGTAACACAGGTTGGAACAGCTGTCAAGATATTTCTGCCATTTTGGAACTAATTTCCGGAACTTTTTTCATGCAGTCCCGTTTTTTCACGCATCAGCACAGGGAGACCGTATATGACAGTCTCTGATCATTCGGAAAGAAGAATAATGAATCCTGTCCTGCGGGTATTGTTTTTGTTTATCGCGGTTTTATGAGTTTTCAGAGGCAGTCAAATTGTTAACAAACAAAGAACATCGTGTCTACCCCCTTGATTTTTCGCGGAGTATGGTATAAAATATACTAAACCCGGATTTTCCCTCCAAACTTCTGTAAAAAAATCTATGTATAAAGGATGATATAAAATGGCTACTTTCAGAAAAATCGGTATTCTGACGTCCGGCGGAGACGCTCCCGGCATGAATGCCGCCGTCCGTGCGGTCGTCCGTTCGGCGCTTGCACGCGGCGTTAAGGTCATCGGCATCGAAGGCGGTTACAGCGGACTGATCAACGGCAATCTGCGCGCGCTGACCTCGAAGGACGTTGCGAACATCGCCGGCGTCAGCGGCACGATGCTCTATTCCGACCGCTGCGACGAATTCGCTACCGAAGCCGGTATGCGCAAGGCGATCCGGACCTGCAGGGACAACGAGATCGACGGCATCGTCGCACTGGGCGGCGACGGCACCTTCCGCGGTGCGACCGGTCTGTCTGCCGGCGCTGTCTGCGGCGTTCCTCTGTCGGGCAGAAACATGAAGATCCCCTGCATCGGCATTCCCTGCACCATCGACAACGATATCACCGCCACCGATTACGCCATCGGCTTCGACACCGCGATGAACACCGTTCTGAACGCCGCCGACTGCCTGCGCGTCACCTGCGAATCCCACGCCCGCTGCGAAGTCATCGAGGTCATGGGACGCGACGCCGGCTTTATCGCGCTGGAGTGCGGTCTCGCCATGGGCGCGAACGCCGTCGCCGTCAAGGAGCTTCCCTTTGACGCGGACGAGCTGATCGCAAGACTGAAGCGTCTGCGCGCCGATGGTCAGCGCAGCTTCCTCGTCGTCGTCTCCGAAGGTATGGGCAAGACCTACGGCGAAGAGCTGACCAAGCGCATCGAAGCCGAAGCCGGGATCGAATCCCGCTTCATCCGTCTGGCGCACATGGTACGCGGCGGCGTTCCGACGCTGCGCGACCGTCTGCTTGCGACCCGCATGGGCGACTTCGCGGTCGACCTCATCCTCGCAGGCAAGAGCAATCTGGTCGTCTGCTCGCAGAAGGACAAGCTCGCCGCGGTCAACATCCAGTACGCGCTCATCCTTGACCGGATGTACAAGAACAAGTTGAAGCCCGGCGATCTTGACAAGTTCACGCCCAAGCAGGTCGCTGCCATGACGGCATTCTGCGAAGCAAAGCGCGCGGATTTTGCCGACATGATGGACGTTGCCAACACGCTCGCAAAGAACTGATTCCTGCCGATATAAGGCAGCGGACGCGCATTCTGCCGACGTCCGCCGCCTTTTTCGCGGGTATCCTCAACGGAAAGGAAAACTGCTATGATTTTAAGAGCTCCCGCCGTACCGCTGATCACGGTCGACCCCTACTTCTCGGTCTGGTCGGACGCAGACCGTCTGACCGACGCCGGCGCCGTTCACTGGACCGGCAAGCCGAACACGATCACCGGCGTCGTTTCGATTGACGGCAGGGACTACCGCTTCATGGGCGCGGGCGAAGCCGAAGCACTGACGCAGACCGGTCTCGACATTTCCTCTCTTGTCACCGCGTACACCTTTGAGGGGGCGGGCATCCGTCTGCGCGCGGTCTTCTTCACGCCCCTGTTCCCAGACGATCTCGCCGTCATGACCCGTCCGGTCAGCTATCTGTCTCTGAAAGCCGAGCCGATCGACGGAAACGAGCATATCGTGCGCGCAAAGCTCGCCGTTTCCGAGGAGATCTGCTTAAACGAAAAGGGACAGTTCCCGGTCACGGTCGAAACAAAGGGGATCGGTCCGGTCTCCGCCGTGAAGATCGGCAGCGTCGATCAGCCGATCCTCGCAAAGAGCGGCGACAACATCCGCATTGACTGGGGTTATTTCTATCTCGCGGCAAAGGATTCGCTGGTCGGTTCGGTCCATTCGGACGAAACCGGCATGACGTATGTCACGCTTGAGACCGCGCTCGACAGGGAAGCCCTGATCGCGTTCGCCTACGACGATATCGAGAGCATCGACTATTTCGGCGACCATCTGAAATCCGTCTGGAACAACGGCGGCAAGACGATCGAGAACGCGATCACCGAAGCGCTGAACGACTATGACGCTCTGCTCGCCAAAGCGCGCGCGCTCGACGACAAGCTCTATTTCGACGCGGTGAAGGCGGGCGGCGAGAAATACGCCGAGCTTTTGCAGCTCGCGTTCCGTCAGGTCATCGCGGCGCACAAATGCGTTGTCGATAGGGACGGCAAGATCCTGTTCATCTCGAAGGAATGCTTCAGCAACGGCTGCGCGGCGACGGTCGACGTCAGCTATCCGTCCATCCCGATGTTCCTCATCTACAATCCCGAGCTGATCCTCGGCATGATGCGCCCGATCTTCCGCTACGCCAAGAGCGAAGCATGGCCCTACGATTTCGCGCCGCATGACGCGGGACGCTATCCGCTGGTCACGGGGCAGGTCTACGGCAACCGTCCCGAATACTCAAGCCCCGCGCTCGAACGGCAGATGCCGGTCGAGGAATGCGGCAATATGCTCGTCATGATGACGGCCTACGCCATTGCCTCCGGCGACCTCACGGTCGCAGCCGAAAACTTCCCGCTGCTCGAAAAATGGGCTGGCTACCTCACCGAATTCGGCGCGGACCCCGCCAATCAGCTCTGCACCGACGACTTTGCCGGACACCTTGCGCACAACTGCAACCTTTCGCTGAAAGCGATCGTCGGCGTCGCCGGCATGAGCATTCTGTGCAGCCGTCTCGGACGGGACGACGAAGCGGCCGTCTACATGAAGAAAGCCCGCGAGCTTTCGATCAAGTGGCTGCTCCGCGCATCGAACGGCGACGGAAGCTATCGTCTTGCGTTCGACTGCAAGGGAACGTACAGCATGAAGTACAACATCGTCTGGGACAAGCTGTTCGGGACCGGTCTCATCCCGCATGAGGTCTTCGACGGCGAAACCTGGGCGAACCGCCGCCACTTCAACAAATACGGTATGCCGCTCGACAACCGCAAGACCTACACGAAGTCCGACTGGCTGGTCTGGACCGCGACTCTCTGCGACTCGAAGGCAGACTTCGAGAGCTACATCGAACCGCTGTGGGAGGCGTACAACGTCACCCCGACCCGCGTGCCGATGACCGACTGGTACGACACCGTAACGTCGGACAAGCGCGGCTTCCAGAACCGCACCGTTCAGGGCGGTCTGTTCATCAAGCTGCTCGAATACTACGGCACGGTCCGCGTGAAATAAGCATAATGAAAACGCTGAACAAGGTTGATTTCGGCGAAAAATCGCCATATATTCCAGCATTTTTCGCCGAAATCCCGATCTGATCAGCGTATCCATAATGAAAGAAACCGCGCCGACGCCCGTCATGGGCGTCGGCGCGGTTTCGTCTTACCGACTGTTTTACGGCTTGAAATAGTTTTTGAGTCCCAGCATCTTCCGCAGCTTGACGAGATAGAAGGTCACGAGCTGCGTCACGGCGAAATCGTACAGAACGAACACAACGTTGCAGGCCAGATAGACCAGCGGGCTGTACGCGAGGTCATCGGTGTCCGGCAGATGAAAGACGTAGCGGCAGAGGAAGATGAGCAGCGTCAGCATCGTGTTGAACGCGCTGAGCTTCAGGACCCACGAGATCACATAGTGGAGCCGCTCGAACATCGCTTTGAGGATCGGATAAATGCCGCCGAACAGCAGATAGAGCAGCGCGGCAAATTTGTCCGGCAGCAATAAGAGCGACAGCGCGCTCGTCACCAGCCATACAAGATACGGATACGCCCCGCCGATCTCGATCACGCACAGGATCACCAGCAGCGAAGCCATCGCCACCATCGTCAGATCGAGCACCGTGATGATCGAACCGAGCAGAAGAATGATGACGCCCAGCGCCGACAGGATCGCCGACAGTGCGATTTTTTTCGTCTGATTCACAGGAATTCCGTCCTTTCCAAGAGGTCAGCAGCAGGAGATCAGGTCGCCGCCGCAGCATTCGCACAGGCAGTCGGCGCAGATCAGTCCCGAACAGATATCGCAGGGCGAGGTATTCACGCGCTGCGAGGTGCGGTAGCCGCCGCCGTAATTCCGGGTGCTGCTCCGGATCCTTTCGAGAACGGAGCTGTATTCGCTGTTGGTCGGATCCATGTAGCAGGCGGTCTCCAGATATTTCTGCGCGTCGTAGTACCAGCCGCGCTGGATCAGGACGCAGCCCTTGAGGAAGTTCCACTCCGCGTTCCGGTTGACGGCGCTCACCGCGTCGAGGATCAGCTCGGCTTCGGCGAACTGCCGCGCGTTGATCAGCTCGCGGACGTTCTGATAATCGCTGTACGTATAGCCGCCTGCCGAGCCGGAAGCGTCCGACGAGCCGCCCGACGCGCGTTCCTTCTGGATCATGTCGTAGGCCTCGTTGATCTCCTTCATTTTTTCCTCGACGAGATCGGCGAGCGGATTGTTCACATAGTTGTCCGGATGATATTTGCGCGCCAGCTCGCGGTACGCCTTCTTGATCTCCTCATTGCTGGCGTTTCGGTCAACGCCCAGCACTTCATAAGGATCCTTCATATCTTACGATTCTCCGTTAAGTCAGTATTTTCTCCGAAAGCGGGCCGGCAGAGCCGCTCTGTCAGCGCCGGAAGTCCGAGATACAGGATATTCCGAAGAATATTTCCGTATTCGGGGACCGCGGAAAAGTCGATCAGCTCGACCGCTTTTGACAGCGCCGCAAGCTCCATCGTCATCGCGGTCCGCACGTCCTCTGCGTCCTCGCCGAAGCGCCGCAGGACGCCGCCTTCTCCCGCGTACATCTCGATAAAGGGATTGTAGGAACCGCTTTTCAGATCGTCCGCCAGATCGTCCGCCGCGTCCGCGATGTAGATAAAGCGTCCGATATGCCGCCCGATCTCGTCCGCGATGCGCGACTCGGCGCTGTCCGGCTCGAAGCCGCACGCGCAGACCGCCGCCATCAGCCTGCCGAACGGTTCGGCAGCCCGGTCGAACGACGGCGTTTTTTCCGCTTCCAGCCGCCCAAGCTCTGCAAGCTCGTCCTTTATGACCGTCTCCGGCAGGACCGGTCCCTCGCTTCTGACGGCTTTTTTCCGGATATGTCCCGCCGCGGGAAGCAGAAGACACGCCGCGAGCTTTTTGCCGAAGCCGGGGTCGCGAACGTCGTCGAGCAGCTTGTGATAATTCAGCACCGCACTGAGCCGTGCGCAGACCGCAAGCTCTCCGGTGCCGGTCAGCACCGCGCGCTTTTTCGTCGGATGAGCGATGCAGCGCCTTTTTTCGATCCGTCCGGTCTCGCCGCGAAGCGCCATGCGCACCAGCGCGAGGAAAACGAAATCGTAGCTTAAACCGAGCCGCGACGCGGCGGTGGTCGTTTTTCCCATCGCGGCGCAGAGCCCGCAGTAAACGCTTCGGTACAGCTCGTATTCCTTCACCTTCAGCTCGGCGTTCACCGGTTTTATGTAACCGAACATATCTGTCTCTTTCCTTTCGCCGATCCCGATCGGCATACAGATATATTTTACTCCTCAGTCGTTGATACAGACTTAATTTACATTGAATTTTTTGTAAATATTTGCTCTTTTTTATGAGTGTCCGCTCCATGCGTTTTGCCGTCCGGTCAAAAAGTTGTCCGGCAGGGCTTGACGAACGCCGCGCCGGATGTTACAATATTAGACAGAACAGAAAAATGACGTCCGCCGCGCCGCTCTGCCCGGCGGACGTCCGACAGGAGGATAAAATCATGAATTTCCGCACCCCCGAAAGCATCGGCGTTCCGAGCACGCAGATCCGCGCCTATCTTGAAATGCTCGAAGCCAACCATATCGTCACCCACGACATTCTGATGGCGCACGGAGACGACGTTTTCTTTGAGCTGTACGTCCCGCCGTTCACGAAGGATTTCTATCACCGCGAATACTCGGTCAGCAAGAGCATCGTATCCCTTGCGGTCGGCTTCGCGCTCGACGACGGACTTCTTTCGCTCGACGACCCGATGAGCAAATACTTTGAAAAAGAGCTGGAAGGTCAGCCCGACGAGCTTTTCCGCAATCAGACCGTCCGCAATATGCTGATGATGAGCACTGCGAAGACTCCGCAGAACTGGTTCACGTCCGGCTCGGATGACCGCGTGCGCTTCTATTTCCAGAATAACCGTCCGCAGCGTGAGCCGGGGCAGTATTTTGAATACGACTCGACCGGTTCGTTCGTGCTGGGCGCGCTTGTCGAGCGTCTGACCGGCAAGCCGTTCATGGAGTATCTGCGCGGCAAGCTGTTCGGCGTCATCGGCGTGTCGAAGGGTGCGCGCTGCCTCACCTGCCCCGGCGGACACTCGTGGGGCGATTCCGCCTGCCTGATGACCGCCCGCGACCTGTATCTCTGCGCACGGTTCACGATGAACCTCGGCAGCTGGAACGGAAAGCAGCTCCTCTCCCGCGACTATCTGCGCGACGCGACCTCCTGCCTCATCGGGAACGACGAGACGGGCAAGGGATATATCGAAGAACAGGGCTACGGCTATTTCATCTGGAAAGCCTACGGAGAAGGCTTCTTCTTCAACGGCATGGGCTGCCAGCTCGCGCTCTGCGTACCGGAAAAGGATCTCATCCTGATCTTCAACGGCGACAATCAGGGCAACAGCAGCGCGAAGAATATCATTCTCGACGGCTTCTACGACTATATCGTCAAAACCGCCGCCGACCCGCTTCCCGAAGCGCCCGACTCTCTTGCCGCCGCAAAGGAGTTCGCCGCGTCGATGAAGCTCTACGCCGAATCCGGCGCGCCGGTCTCTCCGCTCGCCGAAAAGATCGGCGGCGCGGTCTATACGCTCGACGAGAACCCGATGGGTATCACAAAGTTCCGTTTCCTGTTCTCCGGCAGAAAGGGACAGCTCAGCTATACGAACGCGCAGGGCGACAAGGTGATCCCGTTCGGTCTGTGCGAAAACCGCTTCGGACTCTTCCCGCAGTACGGCTACGCGGACGAGATCGGCAGCTATGAATCCGATCTTCTGTACGACGCCGCTTTCTCCGCCGCATGGAAATCGGAGAACGAGCTGTGGGTCAAGGTCCAGGTCATCGACAAGTATTTCGGCAATCTCTTAATGAAATTTGTCTTTGACGGCGATTCGGTCAGCGTCTCGATGTCCAAGAGCGCCGAGCATTTCTTCAACGAATATGTCGGCAAGGCGGTCGGACGGGTAATGGCGTGACGTTTTCGGCATAAACGGCAGAGCGGCGTCCGCGCCGCTCTGCGGATAAAGGACCTGTATGAACAACGAATTTCTCCCTCTCTGCCGTGCCGATATGGAAGAACGCGGCTGGGACAGACCCGATTTTGTCTACGTCACCGGCGACGCCTACGTAGACCATCCGAGCTTCGGCGCGGCGATCATTTCCCGCGTTCTCGAAGCCGAGGGCTTCCGCGTCGCCATGCTCGCCCAGCCCGACTTCCGCTCCTGCGAAGCGTTCCGCGAATACGGACGTCCCCGGCTCGGCTTCCTCGTCACGGCGGGCAACATCGACTCGATGGTCGCGCACTACACCGCCGCGAAGAAAAAACGCACCTACGACTATTATTCTCCCGGCGGAAAGATCGGCTTCCGTCCCGACCGCGCCGTCATCGTCTACTCGAACCGCATCCGCGAAGCCTTCGGCGACGTGCCGATCATTCTCGGCGGTCTCGAAGCGTCGCTGCGCCGTCTCGCGCACTACGACTACTGGGACGACAAGATCCGCCGCAGCATCCTCGTCGATTCCGGTGCGGACCTTCTCACCTACGGCATGGGTGAAAACATCCTGCGCCGCATCGCCGTTCTGCTCGACAAAGGCGTGCCGATCCGGAAGATCCGCGACGTGCGCGGCACGGTCTATCTGACCGACCGGGACGACAGGCTGCACTACGAGACGGCGGACAGCTGGGAATTTGAAGACCTTCAGAACGATAAAAAGCGCTACGCCGAAGCCTTCGGCGTTCAGTACCGCAATACCGATTCGGTCACGGCAAAGGCGATCGTCGAATACTACGGCACTAAAATGCTCGTGCAGAACCCGCCCATGCCGCCGCTCGAACGTGAGGAGCTTGACCGGGTGTACGCTCTGCCCTTCACCCGCCGCGTCCATCCGTCCTACGAAAAGCAGGGCGGCGTTCCCGCCATCGCCGAAGTGGAGATGTCGATCACGCACAACCGCGGCTGCTTCGGCGCGTGCAATTTCTGCGCCATCGCGTTCCATCAGGGACGGACCGTCCGCTCGCGCTCGATCGGATCGGTCGTCGCCGAAGCGAAGCTCATCGCCGGGACGCCCGGTTTCAAGGGCTACATCCACGACGTGGGCGGTCCGACCGCGAACTTCCGCTGTCCGGCGTGCGAAAAACAGCTGAAAGCGGGCGTCTGCACGAACCGGAAATGCCTTGCGCCGACGCCATGCAAAAACCTCATCGTCGATCACAGCGAATACATCGAGCTGTTAAAGCAGGTCGAAGCAGTCCCCGGCGTGAAGAAGGTCTTCATCCGTTCGGGCATCCGGTTCGATTACGTCATGGCGGACAGAGACGAAGCCTTCTTCAAAAAGCTGGTGCGCGATCATGTGAGCGGTCAGCTCAAGGTCGCGCCCGAACACTGTTCGGACAACGTGCTTGCCGCGATGGGCAAACCGACCTTCGGGGTCTACGAAGCATTCCGGAAGCGCTATTTCGAGCTGTCGAAAAGCTGCGGGAAGGAACAGTATCTCGTCCCCTACCTGATGTCGAGTCATCCGGGAAGCCGCCTTTCCGACGCGGTGGAGCTGGCGGTCTGCCTGAAAAAAGGCGGCTATGCGCCCGAACAGGTGCAGGATTTCTATCCGACTCCCGGCACAGCCTCGACCGTCATGTATTACACCGGATTCGACCCGCTGACCATGAAGCCGGTCTACTGCGCGCGCGACCCGGAGGAAAAGCGTATGCAGCGCGCACTGCTCCAGTATAACCGTCCCGAAAACGCCGCCGAGGTCCGGAAAGCGCTTCTCCGGTGCGGACGCGCCGATCTGATCGGGAACGGACCGGACTGTCTGGTAAGACCCGAACGGAACACGGAAAGCCGGTCGGACACGCGCCGCGTCAAAACGGAAAAAGGCGGAGATTCCGGCAGTACGGACGTTTCCCGCAGTTCACGGCGCGAAAACGGGAAACCGGACGCTTCCCACAGTCCGCAGAACAGAAGCGGCAGAACGGATACCTCCCGCAGTTCCCGGAGTGAAAACGGCAAATCCGGTTCATGGAACGGCAGACCGGACAATGCCCGCAGTCCGCAGAACGGAAGCGGCAGAAACGCTCCTCACCCCGCAGGCCGAGAGGGCAGGAAACCGCATACCGGTGAAAAAGGTCCCCGCGGCGGTTCCGCTCCCGGACACAAAGGCACGCCGTCCGACGGAAAAAAGCGCTGATCTTTCTCCCGCCTTCTCTCTGCCGGCGCGGAAAATTACATTTGTCTTACATTTTCTTTTTTCCTCTTGCAATTTTCGCCCGCATGGTGTATCATGATAACGTCAAGAAAAAAAGCTCATCCGTTCAAAGTCTAACAGAAAGGACTGATCCCAGATGCCGATCAATATGCAGGACAAGGAAGTTCACACCACGGCCGACAAGTCGAAAACCATCACCTTCACGGTTCACGACCAGAAGGAAGCGCAGATGAAAGAAACGCTTTGCATGATTTACGACGCTCTCCGCGAAAAAGGATATAACCCCATCAACCAGATCGTCGGTTACATTCTTTCGGAAGATCCGACCTATATCACGAACTATAAAAATGCCCGCAGCCTCATCCGCCGCATTGACCGCGACGAGCTGCTCAGCGTCCTTGTGAAAAACTATCTCGGTATCTGAGCAGACGCCGCACGCCGGCTGACCTGATGGTGATCTATAATCTTCATACAATGAATGGAGAGGAGGGCGTCAGCTCTCCTCTCTCGTTAGCGCTCGGCAGCTTCGACGGCGTTCATCTCGGACACGCCGCGCTGCTCGGCGAAGCCGTCCGTTATGCGAAGGAGCATCCGGGCGTCCGCTCCGCCGTGTGGTGCTTCGACGGCTCGAAGCCGCTGCCGAACAAGCCCGATCAGAAACGCATCACCTCCGTGCGCGAACAGCTCGCGCTCTTTGCTTCGCTCGGCGTCGACTATGCGCTTTTGGAGGACTTTTCCGCCGTCCGCGATTATTCTCCCGAACGGTTCGTGAAGGAGATCCTGATCGGACAGTGCCGCGCGGAATGCGTCGTCTGCGGCTTCAACTTCCGTTTCGGACAGTACGGCGCGGGTGACAGCAGAGCGCTCTCCCGGCTGATGGAGCCTTACGGCTCCTGCATCGTCGTCCCGCCGGTCCGGACGGACGGTGAAACGGTCAGCTCGACCGCCATCCGTCTGCTGATCGAAAACGGCGAGATGGAACGGGCGGCGGCGCTTCTCGGTCATCCCTATTTCATCGAGCTGCCGGTCCTCCACGGCAAGGCGCTCGGGCGGAAGCTCGGCGTTCCGACGATCAATCAGCGCTTCCCGGACGGTTCGGTCCTGCCGAAAACCGGCGTTTACTGCTGCACCGTATCGCCCGCCGACACGCCTGACCGCATTTATCCCGGCGTTGCCAACGTCGGTCTGCGTCCCACCGTCGCCGAAGGCGACGATCATCTGCTCAACTGCGAAACGCACATCATCGGCTTCGACGGCTGGCTGTACGACCGATTCGTGCGCGTCAGCTTCGGCAGACGTCTGCGCGGCGAAAAGCAGTTTGACTCTCTCGACGCGCTGAAAGAACAGATCTCACATGATATCCGCGAGGCGGAGCTGTATCATCACATCTGACGGCTTCCCTTCGCTCAAACGACGCCTTCCCGGCGAAAAATCAGAGGATACGCAGATTTTTCTGTTTTTATGCGGAAACAGTCCGCAAAACAGCCCCAAACCGGCGTTTTCCTCCATTCAGTGATTCGTTTATGAAAAAAAGATTCGTTTCTTTGATTCTTTCCCTTGCGCTGTTTCTTGTGCCGTCGGCGCTTGTTTTCCCCGTGTATGCAGAAGAATCGCCCGAAGCGCCGTCCGCCGAAAGCACGGAGGAAACGTCCGCCGATACCGAAACGCCGCCTGACGACAAGCCCGACCGTTCACAGGGCGATACCAACGTCGAATTCGCCCGCGCGGCGTGCGTATATAATCTGGAAAACGACCGCGTGATCTTTGAAAAGAACGCCTACGCGCAGGTCTATCCCGTCTCGGTCGCCAAAATGGTGACGGCGCTGGTCGCGCTCGACGTGCTCAAAAACGATATGGACCGGGAGGTCGAGATCACCGCCGAAATGCTGTCCGTGCTGTCCGGCTACAACATCGGTCTGCGGCGCGGCGAGATTCTGACGGTCGAACAGCTCCTGTACGCGCTCATCTGCGGCGGAGCCAACGACGCCGCCATCGCGCTCGCCTTTGAGATCTCGGGAAATCTCGGAGAGTTTTCCAAGCTTATGAACGAGCACGTCCGTGCGCTCGGCGCGGAGCATTCCAATTTCACCAATCCGACCGGTATGCACGACCCGATGATGGTCACGACCGTTCATGACACGCTCCTCATCGCCGCGGAAGCCGCGCAGAACGAGTTCTTCGTCGAGGTCTCCTCGCTCGAGCAGTTCTCGATCCCGCCCACCAACCGCGTTTCGTCGACGCGCATCGTCTACAACAAAAATTATTATTTCGCCACGAACGTCGAATATCTCTACCGCTGGTCGGTCCCGCAGGGGCTGAACGCCGGTTACACGCCGGAGGGAGGCTACTGCGTCGTCACGTCGGCGGTACGCGATGGTCTGACCTATATCGTCGTCGTCATGGACGCGATCGAAGACGAGGATTATATCTATTCCTATGTCGAAGCCGCCGATCTTGTCAAATGGGCGTTCAACGCCTACGGCTACGCGAAAGTCCTCACGACCTCCGACATGATCTGCGAGGTCCCGGTCAAGCTGGCGAGCAAGGTCGACTATGTGACGCTGTTCCCGTCGGAAAACATCGAGCTGTATCTGCCGGTCGACGTCGATGTGCAGCGCGATGTGGCGCTGGCGTGGGAGGTCTTTGATAAGAGCTTTGTCGCGCCGCTTTCCGAAGGACAGGTCGTCGGCAGGCTGACCGTGACGTTCCAGGGCGGCGTGCTCGGCGAATACGATCTGATCATCCGCAACAATGTCAACCGCAACAACCTTCTGTATGTGCTCGACATTCTGAAAGGGATCATCGCCAACCGTCATATCGCCGCGCTGCTGCTGATCCTTCTCGCCGCCGCGGTGATCTATCTCATCGCGGTGATCGCTGTCAGCCGCCGGCGCAGAAAAGAACGCGAAGCGGCGCTCGCAATGGAAAAAGCGCGTGCCGCCCGCTCCCTCTCCGGGTCGGGTACGGCAAAGCAGACGTCCGGCGCCGGTCCCTCACAGTTCGCCATGGGACGCAACAGCGCTGCCGAAAAGAGACGCGGCATGCAGTCCGGTTCCGGCGTATCGCCGAATCGGAGCGCCGGGAACGGTCAGACCGGAAGCAGAAATTCCGCGGCAGGACAGACCGGCAGAAGCCCGTCGTCGGCGCAGTCCGGCAGCCGTAATCCCGCGTCAGGGTATGCGTCACGGACGTCCGGCAGTCCGTCCTCTCCCGCACGTTCCCCGTCTTATCCGCCGCGTCCGCAGAACGGGCGCACCGTTCCGCAGCAGGATCCCCGGAAACGTCCGTAACGCGGTTTCCGCCCTGTCCGCAATAACCATGAAAGCATCAGACGACCGCGTGTCATCAGCCGATGACACGCGGTCGTCTGATTTTCAGTTGTTAAACTCAGGACAGCCGTTCCTTTGCCGACAGGACTGCGCTGCCGAAGCCGAGCGGGAGGACGTTGTAATCGTCCGTCCAGATACCGGTATCGCGGTCCCGATGCTCGTACCACTTCGGATTTTCGGGAGAATAGCCGACCCACGGCTTGTTCGGGTTCGAATAGCCGCCCCAGACCGCGCCGATCTCGCCGGTCGGACGGTGATACGGTCCGAGCAGGCTGCGCAGGGTGTTCATGATGCGGACCTCAAGCCGGTTTTCGCCGGACTTCACGGCTTTCGTCACATCGACCGTGTAGGGGAACCAGTTCATATCGCCGCAGGACACGCCGTTAATGAAGATTTCCGCCGTGCAGCCGTGGAAGCCTTCCAGCTCCAGCGTCAGCTCACGTCCTTCGAGCGCTGCGGGGAGCGTGAAGGTCTTCTCAAACGTGACCGTACCGGTATAGAACGGATAGCCCGCCGACGTCAGCTCGGACGTGATCTCATCCGGCTCCGCGGTCAGCGTGAAGCGGCGGTTGTAACGCAGGATATCGTTGTTCGTATGCTCGCGCCGCGACGAGACCGCGAAGCTGCCGAGCAGATACATACTTTCCAGCTCGACGCCGCCGAGGTTCTGGAACAGCGAGGTGATGTGATTGGTCGCCTTGCGGAGCGGCTCGAAGTGCCGTCTGATCGAGATGACGTTCGTCCCCTTCACCAGCGCGTCGGGAAGCGTGACGACCTTGAACTGCTTGGCGAAATAATACGCGCCCTTCGCGTCGTGGTCGACCGGAACGCTGTTGAAGCGGATCTCCTGCTTTTCCGGGTCCTCGAGCGCGAGCTTTAACGGAATGCCCGCCAGCGCCGACTCGAAGCGGAACTCCTGCCAGATATCGCCGTTATATTCCTTTTCGATCAGCTGTGCCTGGATCGCAAGCACCGGATAGTCCTGTTCGGACATCGCGTCCTCTGCGTTCAGCCTGTAATGACAGAATTCAAGCAGCAGCACGTTGTCGTGCGAACGCTCGAACCGGTACGAGCCGCCGAGCGGATAGCTCGTCGTGACATATTCGGGGAGTACCGCTGCCGGAACGGACGCGGCGTCCTTCACTGTCAGCAGGACGCTCGAACCGTCGTAAACCGTGACGGAGAAGGTCGTCTTCCCGTCCCGATACGCGCCGGGCAGCGGCGCTTCCGTGCCGTCGGCGGCGAAAAAGAGGACGGCTTCCTTCTTCCCGTCGAAGGTCAGCGCACAGCGCTTCGCCTCGCGGCAGTCGCTGTTGAAGACCATCAGATAATCGGTCCCGTCCGCACGGCGGTGATTGACGTGCAGCTTGGTCGTATCCCCGTCGCAGGCGAGCGCAAAGGCGCGCGGCTGAGCGGTCAGAAGCTCCATCAGCGCGTCGGCGTCCGGCACGACCTCAAAGCCGCCGACCGTTTCGGGTCTGCCGTCGATATGCGTCGGCAGACAACCGACAAACAGCACCTGTCCGCCCTTCTTCCGATAGGCTTCGAGCAGGTCGAGCGTCGAACGGCGCAGATACTCGCAGTATGGAACAACGACCGTCCGATAGGTCATTCTGCCGACGCCGAAGCCGTCCGTCCGGACCTCGCCGAAATCGCGGATCGACATCTCGTCGCCGAACTCGAAGGGGAGCTGCGCGGCGGTCATCGCCATATGCACGTCGAAGAAATGCTCGTCCAGCGCGTTCAGCTCGGCGGAACCTGCCGGCTTCACGCCCGCGATGCTTCCGCGGTAGAGCGTGTACGCGGTCTCCAGCGGATGCAGCAGCAGGATATCGCGCACCGGCGCGCCGTTCGACAGAAAGGCGCTGGTGCGGGCGACGTAATCGGTGACGTTTTTATATTTGCCGAAATAGGGCTGATAGTAGTTGACGTGCGGCGGATAGGCGCGCTTGCCGCGTCCGTGGAGCGAATAGAACATTCCGTGGACGGAGCGGTGATTGATGCCGAGCGACGCGAAATGGTCGAACATATTCCGCTGGTCGCGGAAGCCCATGTTCTGCGTGCTGACGCCGTACATTTCGCACAGGATGTGCTCCTTGCCCGCCTGATGCGCGGCGGACGTGCATTGAAGCGGCGTATTGTAGAGGTTGTAGCGGCGATCGGCAATGCCCGACGGGGATTTGATCTCGTCAAAGCGCCAGTTTTCCTCGGCGGTGAGGTAGTCGATGCCGGGAATATCGAAATAGCGGTAATACGGCATGGTGGCGCAGGCGCGGGAGATCTGCGAGCGGAGCGTCTGCTCCTCCATCAGATGACCGCTGAACCAGAGGTCATGCTGATTGCACCAGTCGCGGATCTGACCGAAGTAGTGCTTTCCGAGAAGCTCCTCCATGATCGTCCAGTACGCATAGCGCACGTCGCGGGCGGTCACGCCGTCCTCGTTCTGTCCGTCCTCGTAGAGCAGCCAGATGTTCGGCGCGAGGTCGCAGCCCCACTTTTCGGCGAATCGCTTTCCGAGTTCGGGCGTATAGGGCAGATACGCCGCGTCGTAGCTCGGCTCGTCGACCCAGATGGACAGCACGGTCGAGCCGTAGTAGGCGGAGAAGCGCTCCCACATCGTCTCATAGCTCTGTCTGATATAGAACTGTACGGCGGGTTTGCTGAACATATCGAGGAACACGACGGTGTTGCGGTCGGTGTAGGCGTAGTCCCCGTGACGGCAGAACACGACGTCTTCCGGCTTCACATCGGCTTCCTTTTTCGGAAGGATCGTGTGCAGCGCGCAGTCGGACGGCAGTCCGAGCACCGCTTCGGGCATATAGCCTGCCTGAAGAAAGACGGTCATGCCGAAACGGCTCGCTTCTTCCAGAATGACCTTCATCTTGCCCATGAATTCCTCGCCGGGGTAGTCGCTGCGCAGTCCGATGTAGGTGCGGGCGATGAAGGAATTGACGCCTTCCCCGTGCATCAGACCGATCTGACGCTTCAGCTCGTCTGCGTCCAGCTCATCGTTCAGCATCCAGAAATCGGTGCCGCGGAACAGCTTGTCAGGGTTATGATAATCGTATTTCATTGAAAAGCCTCCTGCAAGAATTGTTTTTTTCATTGTACCACCGGAAAAGCGGTTTGTAAATGGACAAAACAACCATATCAGCACAAATCGACCACTGTTTTTGCAGTATTGGCACGTCATATCTGCTCCGTCTGCCCGCATATACATGGGACAGGACAGAACAAGGGAGGAATGAATCATGACTGAAACCGCTGTACAGCCCGGTTTATACAGAGACATCGCAAAGCGCTGCCGGAGCGCCTTTTACCTCGGCGTCATCGGTCCCGTGCGCACCGGGAAATCCACCTTCATCAAAAAATTCATGGAGGAGCTGGTCATCCCGAATATCCGAAGCGAAAGCGACCGCGCCCGCGCACGCGACGAGCTTCCGCAGAGCGCGGCAGGCAAAACCGTCATGACCGCCGAGCCGAAATTCATCCCCGACGAGGCGGTCGAGATCTCGCTCGGCGACAACGCCGTCATGAAGGTCCGCATGGTCGACTGCGTGGGTTATCTCGTCCCCGACGCGATCGGCTGTATCGAGGACGGGCGGGAGCGGATGGTCCACACGCCGTGGCAGACCGAGCCGATGCCCTTCACCGCCGCCGCCGAGCTTGGCACGCACAAGGTCATCGCCGAGCATTCGACGGTCGGGATGCTCGTCACGACCGATGGAACGATCGGCGAGATCCCCCGTCAAAGCTACATTGCCGCCGAAGAACGGGTCGCGCACGAGCTGACCGAACTGCAAAAGCCCTTCGTCGTCATCCTGAATTCCGCCGCGCCGGAGAGCGGGGAGGCGGTGAAGCTCGCGTCGGAGCTGGAAGAAAAGTACGGCGCGCCGGTCGCGCTGGTCAACTGCCTGACGCTCGACCGGGAGGATATCCTGCACATTCTCGGTCTGGCGCTGGCGGAATTCCCGGTCTGCGAGATCCGGGTGAAGCTCCCCGCGTGGCTGAACGCGCTCGACGAAACGCATCCGCTCTGCCGGGAGTGCGCCGATTTCGTGACCGAGTGCGCACAAAAGGTGACGAAGATCGGCGCGGTCGCCGAAGCCTTCCGTCTTCCTTCCGCGGATATGCCGACGGAAAACGACCCGGTCCCGGACATCCGCGCGGTCACGGTCGACCGCATCGACTACGGCACGGGTCAGGCGGAGCTTTCGGTCCTCTTAAAGGACGGTCTGTATTATCAGACCATCAGCGAACTGTGCGGCTTCGACATTTCGAGCGAGGAAAAGCTCATCCGTCTGCTCTGCGAGCTGTCGGTCGTCCGGAAGAAATACGACCGGGTCGCCGAAGCGCTGCGCGACGTGGAGGAAAAGGGCTACGGCATCGTCATGCCGGAGATCGAGGACCTGCATCTCGAGGAACCGGAGATCGTCCGTCAGTCCGGCGGCTACGGCGTCCGGCTCCGCGCGTCCGCGCCGAGCATCCACATGATCCGCGCGGGCATTGAGACCGAGATCAGTCCCGTCGTGGGGACCGAGCAGCAGTCGGAGGAGCTGGTAAAAACGCTTCTCAAGGACTTTGAGGAAAACCCGCGCAGCATCTGGGAATCGAATCTGTTCGGCAAGACGCTTCATCAGCTCGTCAACGAGGGGCTTCACACGAAGCTCGGTCATATGCCGGAGGACGCGCGTGCCAAGCTGTCCGAGACCTTACAGCGCATCATCAACGAAGGAAGCGGCGG